>DASRFG010000039.1 GCA_035651655.1 Terriglobales bacterium | reverse complement strand
GATTTCACGTTCCGTGAATATGCTCCGCGGCAAGGGCGATGGATCTCGCCAGACCCAGCCGGGCTGGGCGCAGTGACTATGGAAAATCCACAAACTTGGAACCGCTACGCGTATGTCGGAAATACTCCTTTGGCTGCAACGGACCCCTTGGGACTGAATTCCTCGCTAAGACCCCCGCTTCCTGGCAATCCGAGCGGGCGCTGCGGGTTTGTTGGTGGACCGGCGCCCTTTGAACCCTATTCCTGCGGGAACGGTGAGTCTAACGATCCTAGAACCGGCACGAAGAGTTGGTGTGTCTTGGATGGTGTCATCTCGGACTGTGGTTTCATTCAATTAGAGGCTACGGTCAATTGCCCGCAGTGTGGGCCGCGTGACATCGTAGGTGTCGATAACGTCAGATACCTTCTTGCGGTGGACTACTTTCAGAAAACATGTAGCGGCGCCGTGTCCGGCGGGGTTGGAGGAGCATTCGGAAATTGCACAACGACCTGGGTTAACTCTGGTTTAATGCCTCTTGATGAGCTGATGAGCATCTGGTACTCACCTGGCGAGGTTCCTAGAAAGCTCGGTATGCCCGGCCCCGCGGTGAAGGCTCAGCATCCACAACAGCCTTCCCGGCATTATGCCGACTATCTAAGGTGTGCCACTGGAGAGTTCATTGAAGAGAATTTTGGTGATGATGATAAGGCGTTTGCGACTGTCTTAGCGAATATCGCACCATTTGCTCCCCCCAATCTTTTGAGAGGAGGCCCTTTCGCGGCTCTCGCGGTCGCTGCAGTATGTGACCTTTCGGTAGCTTTTAAAGTTCGTCGAACCTGTAGCGACCAGATATATGGCGGCCATTCATGAGCCACAACCACTCCGGGAATGCTCATGCCACTTTGTGCGCGAATCGGAACAGTCGGATCGCATTGATCTTTGTTGCCTTGTCGGGGATGGGAGTCGCCCTAAGCTGGAGGTCGCTACACAATCAAGATCCAGTTAAAATTGACATGGTATTTCTGCTTGGGCATCTCATCGCAATTGCTGTTTTAATCCAGCTCTTTGTCACACTGAAATGTATCCGTGAGCGACTGGCGCTCGGCCTCGCGACTGCAAAACTCTCGTTAGGACTATTTTCCGGTCTTGTGCCCAGCGTAGTATCTCCAACTTCGCGACTTGTCAAGGTCGGTAGCTTGCTTTTGTGGGTTCTCGCGGCGATACTTAGCATAAGCATGCTTGCCTCATCGCTTCAACGACAGAAACCTCCAGTATCCTGACCTGAAAGCATGTCAACGAATAACAGATGCGGTGTGCCGGGTGCCCCATGTCTCGCGTTTTTTGCGAGACGTGGGGATCGACCCCTCTGCCAAAACTAAAGTTCAGCCGTCACATCGCTGACACTCGCCGGGTTCTAGAATCGTCCCGCGGGTGGGCTACCTTTGCGCTTTTTGCAAAGGTGGGGGTTCAGGCTTCACAGTCTTTGACAGTGGAGCAATGCTAGATTGCCGGCGTGCCCAGTCGTCTTAAGCGCTAGTACGGAACTCGACTCCTGCATTTCCTTACTTGCAGTTGCTATCATCGACAGGCCTGGTTGGCCAGCGCTCGCCGCCGTGATCTGTTTCTGCGAGTTTTGGAACAGGTACGACAGCATTATCGATTCGTGGTGGTGTGGGATACGTGGTCATGCCCGAGCACATTCACCATCAGCAACGTCCCCACCCGCCATGGCCATAATATGAAATTCCGGCTCTCCAACTTGTATGTGAGGCTCGGTTCGGCTCCCACCGAGACGAACAACTTTGTTTCCATCGAAACCCGCGTGGCAAGCGCCTTAATCCGAGTGGCGGCTTGCGCGGAGGAGTTTTATGTTGCCCTTGCCTTCTACATGGAAGTATCGGCGGCGATGGGTCGCGCGACTGACAGTTGTTGGTTCGAACTTCAACGAACCAAGGGGCGGTTGCCAAACGAAATCATCAAAGGTATTGGCATGGTGGGGTACACACGGCACGGCGCACTTTATGGAAACATTGGGTCGGACGAGATCAGGACATTGATAAACGAGTTTTGGCAGAGTGATAGATTCAGAATGATAGGCACCTCCCGAATCCCCGGCACAACTGCGGTTGAATTGGCAATAGCACTCGACCAGAATCTGCACGACACGGTAGACACGCTACCCGAAAATGTGATGTTCCTTCTGGAGCGGCAATATTTCAGTGATGAGCCTTTTTTGGTTCTGCTAGTTGACAACCGGCTGCTGAACTCCACGCGGGAGCTACTCAGTCGTGCGGCCGCACACTTTCAGCACCCGCTTTTGGAAGTCGGACCGGGAGCATGGCCACCCACATAATCGCCGCAAACAACGGACCTGATCCGGTAGCTGTCGCTAACTCAATGCGACAGTACGTCAAGAACTCGTTGATCACAGCCCCTCTGCAATATCTCAAGCAGAAAACTATCTGGTACTTCTGTGGAAGCTCGCGGGGGTGGGCCACCTTTGCGCTTTTTGCAAAGGGGGAGAAAGGGGTTCAGGCATCACAGTCTTTGACAGTGGAGCAATGCTAGATTGCCAGCGTGCCCAGTCGTCTTAAGCGCTACTACGGAACTCGACTCCTGCATTTCCTCACTTGCAGTTGCTATCATCGACAGGCTGGTTGGCCAGCACTCGACGCCGTGATCTGTTTCTGCGACTTTTGGAACAGGTACGACAGCATTGTCGATTCGTGGTGGTGGGATAAGTGGTCATGCCCGAGCACATTCACCTGCTGAGCCGGAAAGGGGATGACCTGCCCCCTGCTTTCGTGCACGCGATCATACGACAATTTGCGCCTCCGGGTTTGCGGCTGAGGACGGCGCAGCCAGCAAAGCGGAGCCGGCCTCAGCCGCTCTCATCGATGTAGAAAACTCCTTCGGCGTTACGTAACCCAAACTGCTGTGCGGTCGTTCTTCGTTGTACTCTTTTCGCCACGCGGCGATCTTCCGCCGAGCATCGAATAGGTTTTGGAACCAACTTACTGCCAGACACTCTTCTCGATGTCTGGAATCAGGTATTCACCTATGACGCGTTCGGGAATGTTACAAAAACGGTGCCCGCTGGTGGGACGGGCATCGGTTTTGCGCCGGGATACGATGCCGCCAACCATTATCTCGGGGTTTCGTATACGGCTGGCAACCCACAGAATGATGGGGCGCACGCCTACACGTGGGACCCGAATTGGGGCAGTGCGCTGAGCATCGATTCCACCACGCTGGTCTATGACGCCATGGGGCGAACGGTGGAACAGCAGAACGGGACGACCTTCACCGAGGTGATGTATGGTCCAACCGGCAAGCTGGCACTGATGAACGGACAGACTGAAATTCAATCGTTCGAGCCCTTGCCTGGAGGCGGGACGTTCGTTCACCGGCCAGGAAGCTTGACCAACTACTGGCGGCATCCGAACTGGCTGGGCAGTTCAGGTCTGGCCACCACCTTGCCGGGGCGCATCAAGTTTTATGACGGCGCCTATGCGCCTTTTGGCGAAGACTACAACGGTACGGGAACGAAAGATTTGAGCTTCACCGGGCAGACGCAAGATACGACGACTACCGTGGGTGGGTTGTACGATTTCACGTTCCGTGAATATGCTCCGCGGCAAGGGCGATGGATCTCGCCAGACCCAGCCGGGCTGGGCGCAGTGACTATGGAAAATCCACAAACTTGGAACCGCTACGCGTATGTCGGAAATACTCCTTTGGCTGCAACG
>DASRFG010000038.1 GCA_035651655.1 Terriglobales bacterium | reverse complement strand
AGAGTGGTTCGCCCGAAGAAAAATTCTCGCGCGTTGGATCGTTGCTGGTCTTTCTGGCTTCAGCAGACATCATTTTGCACTCGGCGATGGTGTTGTCGTCCCGACGTCCTTGCTTCCCGGAACTCTTTTGTCGAACTCTTTATTGTCTAAGAACGGAGTGGCAGGCTTGGGCGCGGCTGGTGGAGCGCTGGTTGCACGCAGCGGATCAATGATATGGGGAGTGACCAGCACCAGAAGTTCTGCGTTGCTGCGGTTGATCGAGCGGGACCGGAACAATTCGCCGAGCACTGGGATATCACCGATCCCCGGCACACGGCTCAGTTGTACGGTGGCCCTGCGATCCAGAAGGCCGGCAATTCCGAACGACTGACCATCTTTCAATTCGATCTCCGTTTCTGCGCGACGTGTCGAAATCGCGGGAACCGTGAACCCGGAGATTGTTAATGCATTGCTGAAATCCAGGGTGCTGACTTCCGGAGCAACTTGTAGACGGATCACATTGTCAGGTCCGACATTGCCGACAAAATCCAGACGCACGCCGAAAGGACGGAACTGAATCGTGACCGCGCCAACGTTGGCTCCTCCCTGAATGACTGGGAAGGGAAACTCGCCGCCTGCTAGAAAGCTGGCCTTCTGACCATTCATCGCCATCAGGTTCGGCTCAGCCAGAATCTGCAGCACGTTCTGTTGCTGCAAGGCCTGGATCGTGGCCCCGAGATGGATATCGGGCTTGAATAAGAAAATATTGAGCAGCTGGCTTAGGGTCTGCTCGGTCTTGAATACTTCCTGATTAGGCCCAACGGTTGGGACAGCGATGTTGGGTTTGGGAGAAGCGGGAATGCCGATGGCATCCGTTATTCGCTGCGTCCCGAAATTACCAAATTGTCCAGTGGTCGTTGTTCCAATCGTGTTTCCTGCGCCTGTGGACAGGATGTTGACGCCGAACTGCGTCAACTTTGTGCGATCCACTTCGGCAAACTTAACTTCCAACATCACCTGCGGATCATGGCCGGGGTCGACGTTAACGGAGTTGACCACCTGGTTCGAGTATGTGCCCGCCATCTTGGTCAGAGTCTCGAGTATGCGCGGGTCCGAGACGTTACCAGTCAGAATCAGGTGCCCGCCATCGGCTTGCACCTGCAGCTGCTCGTTGGGATATGAGCGCTGAATCGCACTCCTCAGTCCGGCAATATCAATGTCGACGACTACGTCAAGCACTTGAGAGCGTCCGGCTGAGTCCCACAGAATGAGGGTGCTTGCGCCTGCGGCTTTTCCTTCAATGACAACTTCGTTCGGGGAGATAGCGAGGGTTTCCACCACCGCAGGGTTGCTGGACAGCACCCGCGCCATAGGAGCTTGCACGTTCATGACAACAGATTTTCCGACTAGAACATGGACCGTCTGACCTTCGGTTGGATTGTTGTCTTCTGCCGTCGCCGGCATCACGGCTGAAATCATGCCGAGAACGAAGCACAACGCGGTTGCGACTCTGAGCCCTGATGATCTGTACATAAATATTCTTCACCGTTTCCCATGAATACGAACTGTTAGAACTTCTGCACGGTTCGTTTTGTGCCTTGAATAACCTCGACAAGGACAATTGGCTGCTGGGGAGGCGGTGTAGCTCTGCGAGGCGCCCTGGCGGGAGGAGCAGGCTTTACTAATCCAGCCAGCTCGTCAAGTCTCGTCGGGTGCATATCGATATTCTTGGTGTCGGTGCCGTTGCGCAGTACGAACTGAATCGAACCTTGTGTACTGGCGAGTTGCAGCTTCTGCGAATTTTCCGGGCTAAGCAGCAAGGTGACGACGTTCACCTGCTGAGGCTTGCCTTGCGGGTCGGGCTCAATGGTCTGCCCGGCAGTGACAACTTCCACGTCCTGGAGCACGGTTTGCGTGATGGTGCCATTACCGTTGGGAACATTGTAAGTTGCGAGCACATCGACGTGAGAGCCCGGATACAAGAAGCCGGCGACGCCCACGATTTCGTTCGAGCGTACCGCTGTTGCACGCATGCCGGGCGGAATCTTCGCGGCGATGCCAATGCCCGAGCCTTCCACCCCGAGGTCTCTAAGGAAAATTGGTTCCTTCGCCCCCACCGAGCGCACCAGCGGCCGTCCAAGGACTTCCTCGGTTTTGGAAAAGGCGCCGTTGAGCGGGACATCACTGGGCCAGTCCACCAACACCACATCCTTTGCCGCCAAAGTTGCCCCCATGGGCATCTCAGTCGCGGCAGCGACGATCTTTATGGTCTGCCGGTGTGAGCTGTTGGCACTCAGACGCCGATACAACAGGAACGTAATGCCGCCTGCAAGGACTGCAGCGAGAAGAAATGCAACTACCACACGCTGTGGGTTCGTAAATCACCTCCGAAAAAAAGCACTGCCGGCACAAACAAATGTTCCAATCGCAATCGCCACCCCAAACGGCACTCTTGCCGCATTGGGCGCGTTCGCTCTGACCGGGCGAGACGCGCTCGAATCTAGTTTTCCTTCCCGCGCGATGTTGGCCGCGATGGGTTTGTCGGATCCAAACAACAAGTAAGCAAATGCGATAAATCCGCCTGTAATGCACACCACAATTAAAGTCAGGAGCGCATTACTGGGACCGAGCCAGGCGCCGACCGCGCCCATGAGTTTCACGTCACCGCCGCCCATTGCTCCGAAAAACGACAAGAGGCAGAAGATGCTGCCTGCCACGACCACTCCGGCCAACCCGGTCTTCAATCCTGACCAACCCCAAAACGCAGTACGCGCGGATACCGCCAGCAGCAGTCCCGAGTAGGTGAGCCAGTTGGGAATGCGGCGGGCGCGCAAGTCTGTGATTGCCGCGATGGCGGTCATCACTACAGCACTGAGTTCGAGATATCTATCCATTGACTGAAAATCACAAAATGGAACGAAAGGGAGCGAAATATGCAACTTTGCTTTTCTCCGAGCTTCGGCTCGCACCTGTCCCGGTGCGAGCGCGAAGCCACAGAAGTCTTCCTAGGTGATGTATGACCCCAGGATGACACCGATCTGAGAGAACGCACTGTTCAGACCACTCGCCAAGCTCGACATTCCTGCCGTTGCCGCGAAGGCGACCAGTGCAAGGATCAGCAGATACTCGACCAACCCCTGGCCTTCCTCGTTTTGATGGAGGCTGGCTAGGGTGTTTAGCACTAGCATCGTCATGTTTATCTCCTTAGATTTCCGGCCTCCCACGCAGGGGATGGCGCTGGGGAAAGCTGGACGCCTTACATAGAGGCAAGCCACAGGCCAAAAGTGCGACCATGGAGTATTGACAAATAGCTACTCGGTAAGTTGTTGTGCGCGTTGGAGGTCGCCGCGATAACCAGCTCCAAAACCGGCGTCTGCGGCGGTGTTCAGAAG
>DASRFG010000037.1 GCA_035651655.1 Terriglobales bacterium | reverse complement strand
GTCGCAAAAGGCCGAAAAACGAAGCCGCATTATAGGACTCCGCTAGCCAAATCTGTATCGGGGAAAGCCCGTCCGCAAATTGGTGTTGCAAGTGTTGCAAATTTTTGTCGCTGGTCCGGACTGGCCTTAGGCCCTCACCGTCCCTAGCGCCTCAGTTACAGCTATTTGAAAAAGTGAATCCAGGTGCAAGCCATCCCCACACCTGTAAAACCGATTACCGCAAGCACAACAATTACGGCCGCGATTGTGACCAGGTAATGCCTCAGCGGCGTTGGCGTCCAAATGGTCTGCATGGCCGTTACGCCACGAAGCTCTGCCGCTCAAGGCTCTCAAGCAGTGATTCCGCATCACGCCGGAAATCTGCGGGTAGAGAGCCAGAGCGAAGCATTCTGGTTATTTGTGGAATGAGCATTTCCACGTCACGCGGCCGCAACAGCAGCGAGTACAAGCCGCAATCGTTGCCGATGGGCGCGGAGTGGTTTAAGTCAACCGAGTGTTGAACGAGCCAATTTTGCAGATCGGTTGGTGTGGAAAAATCAGCCGTGCCAAAGCCCAGGACTTGCGTTTCTGTGCTTGGACCAGGCCGCACCAGGCGGTAGGCCATGACGGAAACCCCGTACTTCAGGACTACGGCCGTGACTGGTTTTTTTGGGGTACTGCCAGACAGGAGTACAGCCATTTTGGGGAGTCGCTTTCCGTCCCCTGATGCAATGTCCGATAACAGGTATTATGTAAAGTTACCGACGCCAGCAGGGCTAGCCAAGTATCTGGCCCAGGTCGGCTTTGAAGCGCTCCAGGGTTTTCAGGCGCTCGGGCGTGGCCTCGACCACCTCGGACTTCCACTGAAATACCTGCCGGCCGTCTTTCTCGACTAGAACGCCCATGATTTCCCCCATCTGCCAGCCTGGCGTACCCAGAAACTTCAGGCCGTCGGGTGAGGCTTCGAGGAGCGCGACGCAGTTGTCGCGAACGACGCCAATGGCTTTGGGGAAACGCTCAAATGTGCGCAGTTCGAAACCGGCGAGATAGATGCGCTGGAGTTGGTCGGCGGGATCCATGAGGCATGGGGTAATCGGGAAATGTTAAATGGGTAATTGAAAAACCGGACCTCGTTTTGCCCTTACCCAATGGCTACATCTTGTATCGGCCGAGGTCTTCGTCGTTCAGGTTCTCCAGCCACTTGCGGAGTTCCTCGCTGGAGACGCGGTCGGAGACGGAGTTGGCGAGCTTGGAAGTTTTGAGAACGTCGTCTTCCACGAAGATGGGACAATCCACGCGCAGAGCCAGGGCGAGAGCGTCTGAAGGGCGTGAATCGACGCTGATAACGCGGCCATCCCGTTCCAGCCAGATCACGGCGAAGAAGGTGTCCTCGCGAAGCTCAGTAACGACAACCTTGTGGACTGCGGTATCCAGGCCGACGAGAACATTCTTAATGAGGTCGTGAGTCATGGGCCGGGGGGTGGTGACTTTTTCTATCTCAAGGGCGATAGCGTTGGCCTCGTAAATTCCCACCCAGATGGGGAGCACACCTTCGCCGGCAACGTCCTTCAGGATCACGATGGGCATGTTAGTGACGGGATCCATCATGAGCCCGCGAATTTTCATCTCTACTTCCATCGTGTCCCTCCAGACGCCAGGAGCCCCGGTTTTCGCGGCCCACAACAGTATTAGACGCCGAACTCAGCCAGCTTGTTACGCCACCATCTCTCCAACCAAACTGTTGGGAAAGCTTTGAGTGACCCGCACCTGAACGTAGCCGCCAACTGCGGGTGAATGCCCACCAAGGGTGGTGAAGTTTAGCACTTTATTCTGAGAAGTGCGCCCAATCCACTGTTCGCGCGCCTGATTCTTCCCTTCAACCATCGCTTCCAGAAGTTCGCCAATATGCCTCTGGTTGTTATGCTTCTGAATTTCTTTTTGACGGTCCATCAAAACAGAGAGGCGGCGGGATTTCTCCTCATCGGGAATGTGATCAATAAACTTGAGTGCCGGAGTATTAGGCCGCGGCGAGTACTTGAAGGTGAAGACGCTGTCGTAGCCCACGTCATTGAGCAAGGAGAGGGTCGCTTCAAAATCCTGCTCGGTTTCGCCGGGGAAACCAACAATCATGTCGGTAGTGATGCTGAGTGGCCGACGCGCCGCCTTTATCCAGGTGATGCGTTCGAGATACTGCTCGCGCGAGTACAAACGCTGCATCAGGCCGAGTACTCGGGTGGAGCCGCTTTGCACCGGCAGGTGCACGTGATCGCAAAGGGTAGGGACGGAATCTATAGCTTCGACGATGTCGCGTCCGAAGTCCCGCGGATGAGAGGTGGTGAAGCGCACGCGACGAATTCCTGGAACTTGCCCCACTGCGGCCAGCAGTTCCGCAAAGGTCTTTCTACCGGACGGATCATGATAGGAATTTACGTTTTGTCCCAGGAGCTGAATGTCGGTGTAGCCGAAATCGGCCATGCGACGAGCTTCCTCGAGCACGGAATCGGCTGTACGGCTGCGCTCTTTGCCGCGAGTGTAAGGAACAACGCAGAAGGCGCAGAATTTGTCGCAGCCTTCGATGATGGTGATGTACCCGCGATGCGGATTGCTGCGGGCGGTGAACTCGGTCTCAAAAGTTTCGTCTGTCTGGCGGTCGTCAAGTCCGGTTACCCGCCGGTTCCCTGCCTCGAGCTGGACCAACATCTGCGGCAGATTGCGATAAGATGCCGAGCCGCTTACCAGCGAGACGTAGGGCGCCCGGTCAAAAATTTTCTCGCCTTCCTGTTGAGCCACACAGCCCAGGACGCCGAATTTCTTGCCCTGGGCGGCGAGCTTTTTGAAATCGGCAAGACGATGGAAGACTTTCTGCTCCGCCTTGTCGCGGATGGAGCAGGTGTTGTAAAGGACCAGTTCAGCCGCTTCTACTGACTGCACCTGCTGATAACCCTGCGCCATGAGCGTTCCGATGACCTTTTCCGAGTCATGGACGTTCATCTGGCAGCCGAAGGTTTCAATGTAAAAAGTTCTATTAGGGCCCACTGCCATATAGGGCAAGTATAACTCCCACCGCGCAGGTTCGTGCGCTGGCTTGCCCTATCGTGCTTGCGTGGTAAACGAGGCTGGCGGCCATTCAACGGACTTGTTAGTCGGGCGGTCAGGCTATTTCGAGCCGTTACGCACCAGAGCGAGGAAGGCTTTATGCACGCGGTTGTCTTCGCTGAGCTCGGGATGGAAAGTGGCGGCCATTACTCTTCCCTGCCGGACGAGCACGGGGTCATTGCCCTCGCTGGCAAGTACTTCCACGCCTTTGCCGAGGCGTTCAATTTTGGGTGCGCGGATAAAGACCATTTCCAGCGGGTCGGCGCCGAGCTGGGTCTGGCCCGAGCGGATGGAGCTTTCTAGCTGCCGTCCGTAGGCGTTTCGGCGAACGCGAATATCGAGGGCGCCCAGGCCGACTTGTTTGGGATTCTCGACCTCTGTGGCGAGCAGGATGGCACCGGCACAGGTCCCGAAGGTCGGTTTGGCGCGAACAAACTGCTTGAGTTTTTCAAATCCCTGCTCACCGAGGACCTTGAGGAAAGTGCTGGATTCACCACCCGGAATGATGAGCGCGTCCACATCGTCGAGCTGCTCCGGCTTGCGTACCAGGACGGCTTCAGCGCCGAGTTCTTCTACACGGCGGCGGTGGGCATCGAAATCACCTTGGATGGCAAGTACGCCAATTTTCATAAAACCGTTTCACCACCAACGCGAAGGAGCACTAAGGGAAAACCAGGGAATGCGATTAGTTTGACCGGCGCGTCCCCCCAGAGTGCTGAATAATAGCGGGCCCGCGGTGTGAGCTTATCCCTCGAGTGGCATCTTGCCGGGCGCGCGCAGCTCACCAACCCCGTTTTTGCATCATGTCGGAGTCGGCGATGGCGGCCACGGCCAGGCCTTTCATAGCGCCCACCAGGTCCTCACTGACTTCAAGTAATACTTTAGGGTCGTTGTAGTGGGTGGTGGCACGCACAATGGCACGGGCGCGGCGCGCGGCCTCTTCGGGAGGCGCGAAGGTGGTGGAATCCTTCATGAAAATGCCTGATCCTACAAAGACGGCTTCGGCGCCAAGCTGCATGACCAGGGCTGCATCCGCGGGAGTGGCAAGACCGCCGGCGGAAAAGTTGGGTACAGGCAGCTTCCCAGTCTTCGCCACAAGGCGGACAATTTCGACCGGCGCCTGCAGCTCTTTCGCCCGGGCATAGACCTCTTCGTCGCGCAACACGGTCAGCTCGCGCATTTCCTTGACGATCTGGCGCATGTGCTTCACCGCGTGAACCACGTCACCGGTACCGGCTTCACCTTTGGTGCGAATCATAGCTGCGCCTTCGGCAATGCGCCGCAAGGCTTCGCCTAAGTTGCGCGCCCCGCAAACGAATGGAACGCGAAAGGCGTGCTTATCTACGTGGTGGGCTTCGTCAGCGGGGGTAAGTACTTCGGATTCGTCAATGTAGTCAACCCCCAGCTCTTGCAGGATTTGTGCTTCGGCGAAGTGGCCGATACGGCACTTGGCCATCACGGGAATGGAAACCGCCTCCATGATCTCGCGAATTTTCTTGGGCGAAGCCATGCGGGCCACGCCGCCTTCGGCGCGGATCTGCGCCGGCACCCGCTCCAGCGCCATTACTGAAACCGCGCCCGCGCGCTCGGCGATTTCCGCCTGCTCGGCGTTGGTGACGTCCATGATGACGCCGCCTTTGAGCATCTCCGCCAGGCCGGTCTTCAGCCGCAGGTTGCCGCTGCCATTGGTCTCAGACATAACTTGCCCCTTCCATCCCAACCTTCATTTTACAGGCGAAAATAGCAGATTAGAACCCCCTTAGAGTAGGGACAGATGCCGTGCGACGATTGAGATACAGGGGGATCACAGGGCTGAAGCTTGAGTGACCGGGTGATTCAATCATCACAAATGCCGGTTTAGAGATGCTTTTTGAACATCTTCTCGGCATCAACCGCGATAAAAGTCCCGCGGCTGCGGGCCAGTATTTCGCTGCGCTGGTTCAGGATGGCAGCGGCATTGATGTGACGCCGACCGCGCACGCTTACTTCGTGCGACTCAACCCGCAGCGGCTTGCCTAGCGGCACGGGCTTCAGGTACTGCACCGAAATTTCTGAGGTCAATGCGATCACGTTGTGGATTTTGTTCACCTTGCCCATGGCCTCGTCGAGGATGGTGGCGATGATGCCGCCGTGGGCGTGTCCGGGCGGGCCGGTGAAGCGTTTGCTCAGGCGAAAGCGGCAAAGAAAGCGCTTCCCTGCCTCGTCATAGGAAAACTTGAGACGCATTCCGTCGGGATTGTTCTTGCCGCAACCAAAGCAGTAATTCTTCTGCATCCGTACGTAGGCGGTACCGTGACCCGAGCCTCTCCTGGCCATTGAAAGAGAGTAACAGGTGAGAGCAAGCGATTGAGGGATTGAATCATTGCGATGAATCAATGAGTCAATGATTCATTTGCCTAATGATGCAATTATTCAGAAACGCTGTGTTCTTCGCTTTGGGCGCGAAGCACCCGATCAACTGCGTAAGGAGCGCGACGGGCGGGCTCGTGATAGTGGCGGACCTGCATTTCGCCGAGTAGTCCAAAAGCCAGCAACTGGATTCCGGCGAGAATGAGCACGGCGGCGAACACCATTAGAGGGCCGTGCTGGGTCATGATCTGGGTACCGTAGAGAAGTTTTTTAGCGATCAGCAGACCCGAGAAGGTGGCGCCCGTCAGCATGCTGAGCAATCCCAGGCTGCCGAAGAAATGCAGTGGCCGGGAAAGATAGCGCAGCAGGAAGCGGATGGTAATCAGGTCAAAGAAGACACGGAAGGTGCGGGAAAGACCGTAGTGCGACTCGCCGCGCTCGCGATTGGTGTTGCGGATGGGCACTTCGCAAATGGATGCCCCCTGCCATGACGCCAATGCGGGAATGAAGCGATGCAGTTCGCCATACAACGGGACGTTCTCGAGAATTTCGCGGCGATAGGCTTTGAAGGTTGTGCCGAAATCATGGATGTTCACCTGGCTGACGCGCGCCATTAGCCAGTTGGCACAGGCGGACGGAATTCGGCGCAGCCAGAGATTGTCAATCCGGCGCTTGCGCCAGCCGCTCACGATGTCGTAACCCTCGGCGATTTTCTCCAGGAACATCGGGATGTCGGCGGGATCGTGCTGCAGATCGCCATCCATGGCGATGATGTACTGTCCGCGCGAATGGTCGAAGCCCGCGGCAAGCGCAGAAGTCTGTCCGAAATTGCGGCGCAGCTTGACGACGGTGACGCGGCTATCAACCGCCTGAATTTCTCGCAGCAATGAAAACGTTCCATCCACGCTGCCGTCGTCCACGAACACAAGTTCGAAGGGCTCGCCCGTGGTTTCCATCGTTGCCTTCAGACGGTCGTAAAGTTCGGTAACGTTCTCCTGCTCATTGTGCAGGGGGACGACGATGGAATATTTGGGCACGATGCAGTCATTATAAACCTACTATTTCGACTAGAGTTGCAGCTTACGTAAGCGCAAAGAGTTGGTTATCACGGACACGGAACTGAAGCTCATGGCCGCGGCGGCGATGATGGGACTGAGCAGCAAGCCAAAGAAGGGATACAGCACGCCGGCGGCGAGGGGGACTCCAAGCGAGTTATAGACGAAGGCGAAAAAGAGATTCTGGCGGATATTGCGCATGGTTGCCTGGCTTAGCCGCCGTGCGCGAACGATACCGCGCAGGTCGCCTTTCACCAGGGTGATGCCGCCGCTCTCAATGGCAACGTCCGTGCCCGTGCCCATGGCAATGCCGACGTCAGCCTGGGCGAGCGCGGGCGCATCGTTGATGCCATCTCCCGCCATTGCGACCACGCGCCCTTTGGCCTGCAGGTCGCGAACGACCTCGAGCTTGCGATGGGGCAGGACTTCGGCCTCGAATTCTCCCTCACCCAAGCCCAGCTCTTTCGCAACGGCCCGCGCGGTAGCACGGTTATCGCCGGTGAGCATCATGAGGCGAATTCCCTGCCGGCGCAGGTCGCTGAGTGCCTGGGGTGTGGACTGTTTTATCGGATCAGCAATGCCGATCAGCCCGGACGGCTTGCCATCAACCGCGACAAAGACGACCGTTTGGCCTTGCTCGCGCAGTTCCTGAGCGCGCTGTTGCAACGGCGCGAGGTCGATCTTCAGTTCCTGGAAGAGCTTCTCATTGCCGGCGGCCACTTCCCTGCCCCCGGCTTTACTCTCCACTCTGCCAACGATACCCTGGCCGGTGAGCGAGCGAAACTCGCGCACCTCGGACAGCTTTAGATCCCGCTCTCGTGCGGCCATGAGCATGGCGCCAGCGAGTGGGTGCTCGCTTCCCTGCTCCAAGCTGGCCAGCAGACGCAAGAGTTGATTTTCTTCGATTCCGGACGCAATGACAGAGAGAACGCGCGGCTTGCCTTCGGTGAGCGTACCGGTTTTGTCCACCACCAGCGTGTCCACTTTTTGCAGGAGTTCGAGCGCTTCGGCATGGCGGATGAGCATGCCGGCGTGGGCACCTCGTCCGGTGGCAACCATTATGGCGATCGGGGTGGCGAGGCCGAGCGCGCACGGGCAAGCAATAATCAGCACAGCCACGGCGTTCACCAGGGCGTAGGCGAGTCGCGGCTGCGGGCCGAAAATGGCCCAGGCGACAAACGTCAATATGGCAATGGCAATCACTAGGGGCACGAACCAGGCCGAGACGCGATCGGCAAGACGCTGAATGGGAGCGCGGCTGCGCTGGGCCTCGCTGACCATGCGCACAATTTGCGCCAGCAGCGTTTCCGAGCCGACACG
Source organism: Terriglobales bacterium (assembly GCA_035651655.1). Taxonomy (NCBI): domain Bacteria; kingdom Pseudomonadati; phylum Acidobacteriota; class Terriglobia; order Terriglobales; species Terriglobales bacterium. Next base: position 124,495 of record DASRFG010000037.1, on the reverse strand, counting down.
CTCGGCGCGCATGATCAATGATCCGGTGCCGTTCACGCTGCCACCGATGAGACGGCTGCCGGGGCCTTTCTCTATGGGGAGCGATTCGCCCGTGATCATGGATTCATCCATCGAACTCTGGCCCTCAAGAACCACGCCATCTACCGGGATTTTTTCTCCCGGGCGAACGCGCAGGCGATCGCCCGGCTGCACCTGGGCAAGAGGAACGTCCTCTTCCAGGCCGCCGCTCAGCACGCGGCGCGCGATTTTCGGGGAGAGGTCGAGCAGCGCGCGAATGGCGCTGCTGGTCTGGCTGCGGGCGCGCAGCTCCAGCACTTGTCCTAACAGGACCAGAGCAGTGATTGACGCGGCGATTTCGAAATAAACGTGGGCAGTACCGCCTTCGCCGCGAAAGGAAGGTGGAAGCATGGCGGGTGCCACGGTGGCGATCACGCTGTACACATAGGCCACCCCGATGCCCATGGCGATCAGGGTGAACATGTTGGCGCTGCGGTTCTTGATTGAGGCCCAGCCACGCTGGAAGAACGGCCATCCACCCCAGAGCACTACGGGAGTGCTCAACGCCAAGTCCAGCCAAGTGATCAGGCGTGCCCCGAGCGCATGCTGCAGCGGCTGGCCAGGAACCATGTCCGACATGGCCAGAAATACGGTCGGTATAGTCAGGGCCACACTGAAGCAGAAGCGACGCCTCATGTCGCGCAGTTCGGGATTTTGTTCTTCTGTCGCAGCGGCTACGGTTCGCGGTTCGAGCGCCATGCCGCACTTGGGGCATGTACCGGGAACGGGCGAGATGACCTCGGGGTGCATGGGGCAGGTGTATTCAACCTGCGCCGCGGGTTGTGCAAAGGGAAATTCCGGTTCCAATGCCATTCCGCATTTGGGGCATGCGCCGGGACGTGGCTGGTGGATTTCCGGGTGCATGGGGCAGGTGTAAGAAGTGGAAGCTGGCTGGATGGAAAGCAATTTTGGAGCGGGCTTTTGCGGATGTACTAACCGGGCGTACTCGCGGGCCAGGTATCTCTGGGGATCACTGCGGAATTTTTCCGCACAACTAGCGCAGCAGAAGTAGTAAGTCCTTCCGGCGTGCTCGAGTTGGTGCTTGGCAGAGGCGGGATCTACGTCCATGCCACAGACGGGGTCCTTCTGCAACGTGCCCTGTCGCTTAATGTCCGGAACCATGATTTTTCAATGAACAGGCTATATTAGATCGTGAGTTCGCGGGAATCGATTCGCAGCGGAGGGAATGGGAGTGACCCAATTGGAAGTTGTCTATCGTTATGGAGCCACGCCGGGCGAGGCGGAGTTGCGCGCGATTGACAAAGTGCGCGAAGTTTACGGCATACGACGCATCAGTTTCAGTGAGAAGGACCACACGGTGCGGGTGGAGTTTGATGCTTCGCGCCTAAAAGAAACCGATGTGGCGAATTTGCTGCGTCGCGGCGGATTAGATTTAGGAGAGAAGCTGGTCCTGGCGTGAATGCGAATGGAATGTTGAGCTGCTCTAGCTTTCCAAGTTCAATTGTGCGCAGGGGTGACAAAGCAGGAGTTCAGGAATCGCAGGAAAAGCAAAAGGGGCGCTCAAGAAAACCTCTGGCCGAAGTTTATTCTCGAGAGCGCCCCTGTTGCGCGCCACTTCGTCTGGCCCGGTTGTTGCATCTCTCATGCCAACTCGGCAACTCCGGTAAGTCCTTGTATATCAGCGCTTCCAAAGTGAGTCAGAGTTCGACTTTGGTAGGATTTACCGCTCCCCGGAAACTTTTACTTTGGGTTCCTCCGCGTAGCAACTGCCTAACAACTAATTAGGTTTATTGGAGGACGTTGTTGTTGGGGTTTGAAGCAGGGTTTTCTTCCATCTCCAGAGTGTCTCTTTTAACTTCTTCGTTCACTACCATCGCTAACGCCACGGAAAGCACGGTGAGGAGCAGCAGGCCGCTGGCAAATACGGTTGGTACACCGCTTTTCAACCACGGGGAGCAGAGCCGCATTCCCCACACTGATCCGGCAAAGGCGACAAACAGGCGGGCGAATTTACCTAATCTTTTCATTTAAGAATTCGCGTTAATCGCTAAGCAGTTCAACGTGTTGACGTCCGAAGGTGTTCTTCTTCCCGTGCCGCCGCGCATACCAGGCCTGAGAGAACAGTCCCCACACACCCCAGGAAACCAGCAGCCCGGCAACAGCAAAGCTGCCGTACCACCAGGGCACCTGGAGGCCTGAGACAACGCGCGCCATTAACCACCCAAAAAATATGAACATTCGACCATTCTGCTGGTCGAAAGCACATTGGGGCAGTTACCGATAGTGTGGTAACAGTTACCCGACTTCGGTGCAATGACCAGATGGGTACATCGGCAGAATGGTCAGCCGTAATGAATGGGAGGGTTCGGTCCTGCAATATATAATTTGCGAACCTACTCCGAATTGACCCCGGGATCCGAGGACCATGACGAGCCAAAGAGAATACAAATGCGAGATTTGCGGGAACGTAAGTGATCATCCGCTGCACTGGTTTGTGATCGAGTGCGACGGTGAAAAGCTCGCCGTATATAAATGGAAATCCGAGATCGCAAATTCTGATTCGGCAAGGCACTGCTGTGGAGAAGCCCATGCCGAGGTGTTTATAAGCCGCTGGTTTGATTCGGTTTGCGTGCCACCGAGGAAAGTCCTGGTCTAATTAGTCCGGTCGTTTTCCGCAGCTTCTGTTTTCAAAAGCGTATAGTGCGCGAGAAGTTGGGGAACTGAGCTCAGGATGCACTAGCGCTTCCTGCCAAATTGTACCAACGTTTTTAAAGGGCGCCGCTGGTGGGCATCAGGACGACCTCTTCCACGGTGCTGTCGGGGGGCAGCAGGATGGCGTCTAGAACGGCGGCAGCAACGGTTTCAGGGCGAAGCATGCGTGCACGCGGAGCATCCGGCCAGAACTGCTGCCAGATGTCGGTATCGGTGGCCCCGGGCAATAAAGCGATTACGCGAATACCTAGCGGGCGAACTTCTTCGCGAAGGCTTTTGGTGAGTGCCAGCGCGGCGTGCTTGGACGCGCAATAGGCGGCCTGGCCGGCAAAGACGCGGATGGCTGCTATGGAAAGGTTATTGACGATCGCGCCGCCATTACCCAGGAGTGGCAGCGCCGCGCGCGTGACCAGGAATGTGCCCGTCAGGTTGGTGGCAATTACATCGGTCCAGGCCTCGAGCAGTAATTTTTCGACACTGGCAATTGCATGGGAAACGCCGGCATTGTTGATGAGAGAATCGAGATGGCCGAACTCTTGTTTGATGGCTGCGAAGAGAGCTGAAACGGAAGACGGATCGCGGACGTCGCAGGGTTGGGCAAGAACTTCGGCCGGCGAGAGATCACGCGCGACAGCTTGCAGTGTCTGGTTGTCGCGTCCGGTGATCACCAGCTGACAGCCTTCGGCAGCGAGAACTCGCGCTATGGCGAGACCGATACCACGCGTAGCGCCAGTGACCAGGGCAATCTTGCCGGCCAGGCGTTCGCCATCGGGCTTTGGCAAGTTCTAGACTCCGTTGGTGCGTTGGCGAATGAGGGAGAGGAACTCTTCGCGGGTCTCACGGCCGTCGCGGAAGACGCCGAGCATGGATGAAGTCACCGCGGCAGAGTGTTGCTTTTCAACGCCACGCATCATCATGCACAGGTGGCGCGCCTCGATCACTACACCCACGCCTTGGGGTTCGATAGCGTTCTGAATGGTCTCTGCGATCTGGGTCGTAAGGCGCTCCTGCACTTGCAGGCGGCGGGCAAAAACATCCACCAGGCGGGGGAGTTTGCTGAGGCCGATCACTTTGCCTTTGGGAATGTAGGCCACATGCACTTTGCCGAAGAAGGGCAGCAGGTGGTGCTCGCACAGGCTGAACATCTCAATATCCTTGACAATTACCATTTCATCGTAGCTCACGGTAAACAGAGCGCCGCGCAAGATGCTTTCGGGATCTTCCCGGTAACCGCGCGTGAGCTGCTCTAAAGCATGATGCACTCGTGTGGGCGTTCGCTCCAGCCCTTCCCGTTTGGGATCTTCACCCAACCGAATAATCATTTCTCGCACCAGCTCTTCAAAGCTGGCGCTGGTTAGCGTGGTGGCTACGGTTTCCTTCATTGCTTCCCTGCTCCCTGCCGGCTAATGGCGGAGCTCAGCCTGGCCGGCGTACTCGAACGAATTCATCATGGTCTCTTCTAATCTGACCTTCTCCAGATGAGCGGCGCGGAAGCCGCGATGCAAAACGTTATAAATCTCAGTACACAAGTTTTCTGTCGTGGGAACGTCAGTTTTGAACTCCGGGCGAAGGTTCAGATTCTCGTGGTCGAAGCGCTGCAGCACCTCTCGTTCGACAAAATGATCGAGATCCACAAGATTGCAGACCATTCCCGTGCTCGGATCTACCTGGCCGCTGACGGTTACTTCAAGCGCGTAGTTATGACCGTGACCATAGGGATTATTGCACTTGCCGTACGTGCGGCGATTTTCCTCCTCCGACATCTGCTCGCTGTGCAGGCGGTGCGACGCAGAAAACATATAGCGGCGTGTGAGATGAGCTTTCATGGCTCCCCATAAAAATCCACGAACAAGTCGGGTGTCTCGTAAACTCGCACCCGATGCAGTTGCGCAGCTTGAAGACGCGGCTGCAGACGCTGCCAGACGGCAATGGCAATGTTTTCGGTAGTGGGAATTTGCCGAGCGAATTCTGGCACCTCTTTGTTCAAGAAGCGGTGATCCATGGCATCGAGAACTTCGCGGTTGAGAATGTCCTTGAGCTGCTTGAGGTCCACCACGAAACCGGAGCGGGGATTGACCTCGCCTTTGACGGTAACTTCGAGAGTGTAGTTGTGCCCGTGACCGTTGGGATTGTTGCACTTTCCGAAAAGGCGGCGATTTTCCTCCGGGCTCAGGTCCGGATTGTGGTAGTAGTGCGAGGCGGAAAACTCGGCTTTGCGGGTCAGGTAAACCATGAAGTTCCTCGTAACCTAGGTGCCACTCCGGTGCGCGCCAACAGCTTCCGCGCGCATGTCTCCCGGTTTCTGCGCCGGGAATGCACGTCCTCCGTAGGTACGACCTTTCCATACGATCGCCCCTCGCCTATGAGAGAGTTGCGAGCGCCGCAAAAGTAACACGAAAACTGGCAAGCCGAAGATTGCCAGCAGGTTGGCGTCCCAGCCGAAATGGGCGCGACGAATACGGCGTAAAAAGAGGGCATAGAGGGTGGCGGCGAGGGCTCCGGCTGATACGGCCAGACCGGGAGCGTTTTTTAGAGCGGCAATGAGAGCGGTGGTCGTCCCAACAAGCACGACCAGAAATTCCAAGGCGCGCTTGATCGCAAGTTGTCCCGGCGATGGAAAGAGCAGCGCCAGATTTTTGGTCCAGCCCTGGCGAAGATCAGCGAAGTTGCGGTACATGCGCGTGCGTACGGCGTCCCCGCCGAAGCGGAAATACACAGGATAACCCGCACGCTTTACAGCGCGGGCCAGATCCACGTCTTCGAGCAGGCTTTGGGAAAGTGAGGCGAACCCACCGATGCTCTCATAAACATCGCGGCGGATAAACAGATACTGACCATTGGCGGCAGCGACGGGAGAGGCAGGATCGTTAACGTCTTCGGTGCGGAAGGTGGCCGTGAGTTCGGCAAAGACCACCGGCATAATGGCCTTTTCCCAAAACCCGTGCACTTCCTGGGCGGGAGAATAAGAAAGGAGCGCAGCGTGGTGTGCCTGAGCTTCGAGCACAGTGCGGCCGAGTGATCCCGGCAAATGCACGGTATCAGCGTCGGTAAAAAGCAGCCCGGTGCCACGCGCATGAGTCGCACCGGTGGCGAGGGCGTTCGACTTGCCGGTGCGGCCAGGGCGCAGGGGAGCGGCGTGCACAACCTGGACATTCGCAAACGACGAGGCGATTTCGCGAGTGCGGTCGGTGGAATCGTCGTCCACCACGATGACCTCGAAATCAACTGCATCCTGAGTCACGATGGACTGCAGGCAGGCTCCCAGGCAGTCTTCCTCATTACGCGCGGGGACAATTACGGAAACCTCGGGAGCATCGCTTCCCTGCTCTCCCGGCTGTCGCTTTGAGTCAGTCGGAGACCTAAGCATACGAATTGTTTATTATAGCTTTGTGAAGCATCTCTCCTGGTTCGCATTGCTTGTGGCTGGCCTATTGAGCGGCTGTTATAGCGGAACTCGGCCGCCGGGAATTGGGACGCCAGCGCCTGATTTCACGGTAAAGGACAGCGAGCGCGCGGTCTCATTGCACGACCTGCACGGCAAAGTTGTGGTGCTGAATTTCTGGGCAACGTGGTGCGCTCCATGTGTCGAAGAAATGCCGTCGCTGGTGGCCATGCAGTCGAAGATGAAGGACCGTGGCGTAGAGGTGCTGGCGGTGAGCCTGGATGCGAGCGGCCAGTCCTATCACCAGTTTTTACAAGAGCATAAAATTGACTTGCTCACCGTACGAGACGTGGATCAGAAGAGCAATCGGCTGTACGGGACTTTCAAGTTCCCCGAGACGTACATCATTGACCGTAACGGCATTGTGCGCCGCAAGTTCATCGGCGCGGTGGATTGGACTGAACCCGAGGTGGTGGATTTTCTCAACAAGCTGTCAACCAAAGGATGAAACCGCTGTCCGAGGACTTTGGGCCATTCAATGGCCGTGTCTGGCTGAATACCGCACATCAGGCGCCCATACCTAAAAGCGCGGTCGCCGCCTTGAACGAAGCGCTGCGGATGAAAGTCGAACCGTGGCGCATTACCGATGATGATTTTTTGGAAGTTCCCAGGAGCCTGAAGGCCGCCCTGGCAAGACTTTTCAACGCCAGTGCCGACGATATTATTCTGGGGAATAGCGCCTCTTACGGGATCAATTTGCTGGCCTATGGCATGCGCTGGAAACCCGCAGATGAGGTGCTGTTGCTGGCGGGAGATTTTCCTGCCTCGGTTTTTCCATGGTTGGGTCAACGCGACAAAGGCGTTTCGGTCAGGTTTGTGGAGCCGAAAGGCAGCGGTTTCGACGCTGACCAGCTGAAACCGGCACTTACCGGCAGGACGCGAGTCTTCTGCGGCAGCTGGGTAAATTCCTTTACCGGCGAAGTAATAGACCTGGAAAGCATTGCCGAGGTCTGTCGAGATAATGGCATTTGGTGCGTGATTAACGGCTCACAGGGGGTGGGTGCGCGCGCCCTCGACCTCAATCAGAGTGGCATCAGCGCAATCGCGAGCACCGGCTGTAAATGGCTGTGCGGGCCGTACGGAACGGGGTTTGCCTGGATTCATCCTCGGTTGCGCGCGGAACTGGAGCCGATCCAGACCTACTGGCTGCCAATGATGTGGAGTACGGGCGTGAGCATGCGAGACTACCGAATTGCAAACGATCTTGGTGCTGCCGCTTTTGATGTTTTCGGCACCGCCAACTTTTTCAACTTCATGCCGTGGACGGCGGCGGTTGAGTATCTCTGCGACAAGGGGATGAACGCGATCGCGAAGCACAATGACGACTTGGTGGAGATGCTCGTCAAAGGTCTAGGGAGGGATTTCGATTTGCTGAGCCCAGCCGAGCGAGGAAGCCGGTCTGCGCTCGTCGTGTTCAGCCATCGGGAGAAGGGTCGCAATCGCGAGATTTGCCGAGCTCTTTACGAAGACGGAATTGACATTGCGGTGCGTGAAGGAAACTTGAGGGCGTCACCTCATTTATTCAATGGTTCGGACGACATTGAGCGGTTGTTGAGAGGGCTGGGTTGAGCCGGGCCGTGAGATAAGGAAGCGAGCCAGACCAAGGCACGAGCTGATTGCGTTTGTCCAATTTCCAAGGTATATAGCTAGTTCTTCTCCGTGGAGAAAACTGATGCTGATTAAGCGGTTGGTGGTTAGTTTTGCTCTTCTATTCGCAATGCAGGTGGCAGTTGTTTCGTTAAATGCTGCCGACAAACCCAAGCTCACGCTCGACGAGTTTTTCAACGGAGTATCAATTAGTTCGGTGAAGCTCTCGCCTGACGGTCGCGAAGTAGTCATCGGCACCCAGCGCGCCGACTGGGAGCAGGAGATCTACCGCAAAGATCTGTGGCTATATAGAGACGATAGTAAGGGAGGCGGATCGCTGACGCAGTTGACGCAGAGCGGCCACGATACCGATCCGCAGTGGTCGCCTGACGGGCGTTGGGTCGCGTTTATTTCGGACCGCAAACTGGCCGGCGACAAGAAATCCGACGACGCGGAGGGCGGAGATGCCAAGAAAGGCAAGGCCCAGGTTTACCTGATCTCTCCGGCGGGCGGAGAAGCTTTCCCCATCACTTCGGGAGATGAAGACATTCACGCCTTCGCCTGGTCGCCTGATTCTCGCGTGCTGTATTTCGCCACTCGGACTCCCTGGACTAAAGCCCAGAAGGATGCCTACAAAAAAGAATGGAACGACGTCAATCAGTATCGCGAGGCGGAACGGGGGGATGTAATTGCGGCGCTCGATTTAGAGAGTGCACTGGCCCGACACGCTGCCGAGGGAATGCAGCCGATTACTCCGAAGGAAAAGGAAAAAGAAGAGGAGGCGGGCACGCCGGGAATGCGCATCGTGGCGAATAGCCAATATAAGGTGCAGGAGATCGTGGCGTCGCCGGATGGGCGCAGGCTGGTGTTCAACACGGGTTCGATATCGGACCGGGTCGAAGGCGTAGAAGCGTATGAGATCTATGAAGTGGAACTAGCCCAAGGCGGGCCTAAATACTCTCCGCGCCAGCTGATTCACAATCAGGCGCTCGAGGGCGATCTCAGGTGGTCGCCTGACAGCCGGACGGTCTTCTTCCGCGTGGGATTGGGATCGGTTGACAGTACCTATCGCGACCTGCAAGACCGGGTGTACCAACTGGACATCAACAGCGCGCAAGTGACCCGCTGGGCTGGCAAATTTGGCGGGCCGGTAAGCCGGTATGAAGTTCTGCCAAGCGGCGGACTGATCGCGCCGGCGCGGCTCGGAACACAAGTGCAACTTTACTCTCAGGCTGGGGCCAACAGCGGCTTTGACAAGAAGCAGGGATGGCCGGGCACTTACGAAAACTTCGCGACCGCCCTGCACTCGCCGCGAGTTGCGGTGGTGTATTCGTCGTTGCAGCGGCCGACCGAAGTCTATCTGGCGGAGAGCGCTGATCAGTTGGAGAAGGCGCGTCCGATCACGTCATTCAATAAGCTTTTCGCCGAGCGTGAGCTTCCGCAGGGAAAACCTTATCGTTGGACCGCCGATGACGGCAGCACCGTGGAAGGCATGCTGATCTATCCGCCGGGACAGTTTGGCGCCAAGCATTTGCGAATGCTTACGCTGATCCATGGTGGTCCAGCGGACGCCGACGGGGACCACTTCGAGGCGGATTGGTATCAATGGGCGGCGCTGGCCGCGACCAATGGATGGCTTGTCTTCGAGCCCAACTATCGCGGTTCCAGCGGGTACGGTGACAAGTTCATGGGCGAAATCGTGCCGCATCTAGTTTCGCGTCCCGGCAAGGACATTCTTGAGGGAGTGGATGCGCTGGTGCGCGAGGGCATTGCCGACCCCGATCACCTGACTATCGGCGGCTACAGCTATGGCGGCTATATGACGAACTGGCTGATCACGCAAACCACCCGCTTCAAAGCCGCAGTCACGGGCGCGGGCGCAGTAGAGCATGCGGCCAACTGGGGCAATGATGATCTGACATTCGATGACGCGTTCTATCTTGGCGGACGTCCGTGGGAGGCGCAGGCGATGTACAACGATGAAGCGGCGCTGTTCCAGATGAACAAGGTGAAAACGCCGACGCATGTGGTTGGGGGAGGCGATGATATTCGAGTGGCCGTGGCCGAGGACTACCTGCTGGAGCACGCGCTTCACTCGCTGGGCATACCGAGCACGCTATTGATCTTTCCGGGAGAGGGCCATTCGCTCTCGAAAAATCCGTGGCACGGAAAGATAAAGGTGCGGGAAGAGTTGAAATGGCTGGAGAAGTACGATCCCGCGCCGGCGACGGCTGCGGTATCAAAATAACCCCGAAATAGGAAGCTGAGCTCTTGGAGAACTCCGGGGAGACCCGTTACTGAGACGAGCAGTGAAACTCCTAAGCGGCACGCTATTGGCGGCGATCCTGATTTTTGACTGGCCTGTTCGTGCATCGCGACCAGGAGAGACACTCTGAATGACCAGACCCGAACTGGCATTGCAGGAAGCTTCGTGCGCCTGCCGCATGGAATGGTCCATCACCCGATCCTGATTCGATTCTTGCAACCACCTTCCCTTCCCCATCGCTGACGGAGCCTTTCGTCACCTACGGCGAGGTGCCAGTGAAGCTTTAGGCTGAACTGATCCACATTCGGATGGCTGTAGCTGGACTCCGTCGCTGTTGATCATTTAGGTCTCGGCGCAAGCCAGCGCTCGGCGGAACGCGCATGAACCTGAGAAGAATGGGAAGCTGGCGGGGGATCGCCGTCGTCGGTTTCTTGCTCACCGCCCACTCTGCTGTCCTGATTCTCCTGGGAACGAACTCACCGGGTCCGCTGCTCTCCGACCTGATTCAGTTTTTGCTGCTGATGCTGTGCGCTTGGGTTGCGCACCAGGCCTCTCGTCGCTCGGTTGGCAGCCCGGGGCGATATTTTTGGAACCTGGGGACGGTGGCGTTTGGGCTGCTTGCCTTTTCAGAAGCACTGCTGGCGGTCGGTACGGTCTTCCCTCCTTCTCACTTCGTTCAGTCAGTCAGCGACGTGCTGTTTGTTTTCTGGTACGCACCGTTGGCCATGGCGCTCTTCCTTGACGTGGATTTCGCAGAGGGGCGATTTGACTGGCTGCGCATCTTCGACTTCATTCAGGCGATGCTCTTCTGGGTTGTCGTTTATCTCTATTTTTCTTACAGTCCGCCGGGAGCGCATCCTCCTCTGGAAGTGGCGTATCGGTTATGGGAACGGGGACTTGTCTATAACGGAGTATTGGCGAGCGCATTCTTGTTGCGTGGTGCGTTGACCAGTTCTTCAGTGGTACAAGCTTTCTTTGGACGGATGGGAACATTCTTTGTGGTGGCTGGCGTCGGGGGCGCTTATTACAGCTACCCGGGAAGAAATCTGAGAGATGGCAATTGGTTCGATATCGTCTGGAGCATTGGAGATGTGATGCTGATGGCGATCGCCGCCACCTGGAGCACGGCCGGTTCGGAAGTGGTGATACGCAGTACGACTACTCGACACGGAATTGTGCGACATTTTTTTCCGCTACTGTATCCGCTGCTGGTCCTGGTAATGGCGGGGTGCATTATTGGGGAGCAGATAATCTCAGCCGCAATGATTGGCCTGGCTTGCTTCCTGTGCTTTAGTTGCCGGACATTGGTGATCCAGTACCGCCAGGAGCGAATTCAAATTGAGCTGCGAAGCGCCTCCCTGGCGGCCGAAGCGGCCAACCAAGCCAAGAGTGAGTTTCTGGCGAACATGAGCCACGAGATCCGCACTCCAATGAACGGAGTCCTGGGAATGACGGAAATGCTGCTTGAGACCGAACTCAACGCCGACCAACGTGAATTCCTGGGAATGGTGAAAACTTCCGCAGACTCTTTGCTGACCATCATCAACGACCTGCTGGACTTTTCGAAGATTGAAGCCGGCAGGATGGAGATTGAAGCCATCGAGTTCAATCTGCGCAACGCGCTGGAGGACGGACTGAAGACCCTTGCCGTCCGCGCTCATGAAAAAGGGTTGGAGCTGATCTGCGATATCGGGCAGGAGACGCCTTGCGCACTGATCGGTGATCCCGGCCGCCTTCGACAAATTGTGGTGAACCTGGTGGGGAACGCCATTAAATTTACGGAGCGCGGAGAGGTGACACTCCGCGTTGAGGAGGACTCGCACACGGAACAGCACATCCGCTTACATTGTGTGATCTCGGATACCGGCATAGGTATTCCAATGGAAAGACAGCAAGCCATCTTTGAGGCTTTCACCCAAGCGGATAGCTCAACCACCCGCAGGTACGGGGGAACGGGATTGGGCCTGACCATCTGTTCACGATTGGTGAAGGCCATGGGTGGACGCATTTGGGTGGAAAGCCACATCGGCGCGGGAAGCTCGTTTCACTTTACCTGCCGCCTGGGCCTCCAGAAGGACGCGAGCAGCCTGGATTCCGCGGCTGAGATTGACCTGAAAGGGTTGGCGGTCCTGGTAGTGGATGACAATGCCAGCAACCGCCAAATTTTAGAAATGACGCTTAAAAAGTGGCACATGCAGCCGACTCCGGCGGATGGAGGCGGAGCAGCATTGGGTATCCTGGAACTTGCCAAGACGGCTGCGCACCCGTTCCCGCTAGTGATCCTGGACGCGCGCATGCCCGATATTGATGGTTTTTCTGTCGCCGAACGCATCAAGGTGGATCCGGCCCTGGCGGGCGCCGCGATTATGATGCTGACCACCGTGGGACAAAGGGGTGATGCGGCGCGCTGCCGGGAACTGGGGATTGCCGCTTACCTGACCAAACCTGTCGCGCGGTCGGAGTTGCTGGAAGCCATTCAAATTGCCCTGGGGAGAGGAAAGAGCGCCGGAGGTCAAGCCTCTCTAGTGACCCGGCATTCCCTGCGCGACCACCGCCACCAGCTACGCATTTTGCTGGCTGAGGACAACCTGGTTAACCAAAAGCTGGCGGTCCGTTTGCTGGAGCGAAATGGGCACTTGGTGACACTGGCCGAGAACGGTGTAAAAGCATTGGCTGCGCTGGAACAACACCGGTTCGATCTAGTGCTGATGGATGTACAAATGCCGGAGATGGACGGACTGGAAGCGACTGCCAGAATTCGCGAGAGAGAGAAAACCACCGGCACACATATTCCCATCATCGCCATGACGGCGCATGCGCTGAAGGGCGACCAGGAACGCTGCCTGGAAGCGGGTATGGATGGCTATCTTTCCAAACCGATCCACGCTAATGAGCTTTTCGAGTCAATCGAGCGGCAGCTGAAAGCTGGATCGAGCATGGCAGCGGCCGTCGGGGTGGAAACGCGCACTTAGCTCAGCCAACCTTGGTTAGGCTGCGCCACTTGGCGTGCAGCCATATCAGAATACCAATCGCACAAATTTCTAACGGCCCAGGGTTCAGAAGGCTGAACTGTGTAAGGCTGGAAGGGTCCTGGGTTGCGGTCCTGACCGACCAGACGATGCCGCCGGTGGCAATGAGAACAGCGAAGCGCTCTTCCGTACTGATCCGTAACATGAAATCATCTTATAGAGGCTACGTCAGGAAGGCGAAATTACTTCCGTACCGGGACTGAACTTGATGCCATCGAACAGAAAGAGCCGTCTCATTCTGCCTTTCACCATCGTTACGCTCGCACATGCTTAGCAAATGACTGACTCAGTTGATGTTCTGATTATCGGAGCAGGGGCCGCGGGGCTGGCGGCTGCGGGAACGCTCACTGAAGCGGGCGTCAATGTGGCCATGATTGAGGCCCGCGATCGCATGGGAGGGCGTATATGGACCCATCCAGACAGCACCGCTGAATTCGCGATCGAGTTGGGCGCAGAATTTGTTCACGGTCGCCCGCCAGAAATATTCGATTTCGTAAGAGCCGGCGCCCTGAAGGTTCGAGAGGGTATGGGTGAGATGTGGTACTCCCGCGGGGGAAAGCTGATCCAAGGAGAGAAAGTGTTCTCCGAGTACGAGAAACTTTTTAAACGCATGGAAGAACATGTCCGCGGTGGAAAGCCGGACTTGTCGTTTGCGGATTTTTTAAGGGACTGCTGCCCGGAGGTTTCCAACGACGGAAAAGAGTGGGCGACGCGCTATGTAGAGGGTTTCAACGCCGCCGACGCGTCACGCATTAGTGTTAGATCGCTGGTAGAAGGCGAGATTGCGGAACAGCAGATTGATGGCGATCGGGCGTTCCGCATCGAGGGTGGCTATGTTCGCCTGGTGGAAGCGTTGCGTGCCCGCATTGATTCCAATCGGTGCGCGATTCATTTAAATCATGTAGTGCGGGAGGTGGGCTGGAGCCGAGGCCAGGTCGTGGTGGAAGCGACTTCCGGGAACGTAGAGGAAGTTCGGCGCTTTCAAGCGCGGCGAGCGATTATCACCCTGCCCTTAAGCATTCTCCAGGCAGGAGCGGCTGGGCCGGTACGATTTTCACCCTCTCTAGAGATGAAGCAGTCGGCGCTGGCGTGCCTGGAGATGGGGACCGCGTTCCACATTACGCTGCGATTTCGCGAACCATTCTGGGCTGATCCTTCGTTCAAAGGTGTGTCTGGAGGACTTTCGCGAATGAGCTTTCTTTTTTCTAAGAGTGAACCTTTTCCTACCTGGTGGAGCCCTCGTCCGGGAGCGCCGGTGCTGACCGGCTGGACGGCAGGAGGCAGTGCCCGCAAGCTTATCGGCAGCACATCAGAACAGGTGGAAGAAATCTCGGTGACGGCCCTGGCACAGACTCTAGGGGTGGAGACAAAGCTGGTACGCGATTTGCAGCAGGCTTCGTACTTCCACGATTGGCAAGCGGACAGGTTCTCGCAAGGGGCCTACAGCTATGTGCTGGTGGGAGGAGCGGAAAGCGCGCAACGCCAGTTGGCGGCGCAGGTTGAGGACACGTTATTTTTTGCGGGTGAGGCGACCCACTACGAAGGTCACTATGCCATGGTGCATGGCGCTATTGCCACGGGAAGACGAGCCGCCGCCGAGGTGTTGGCGGTAAGAAGGGTTTGACTGTTCCGGTGTGTTTCTACTTGGAGTTTTTGCGCATACGCCGAACTTCCATGAAGGTCAACGCGGTGGTGACGGAAATCAGGCAACCGAAGAGAATCTCCATGATGGATGTTGAACTCATTGCTTCCTCCACAATACGGCGTCATGAATTACTGACAACACAGCAACTGCAAAAGTGAGAGTACTGGGCGGAGGAGTACCAGTAAATATTACTTAGGTGATGTGGCGGAAGATGGCGCGGCGACCCGTCCAGCTAAAGACCCAGGCCGGCCGCATTCTCTTCGGGTGCGTGCAATTCGCGCTGGGCATGCAGGACGGCCATCCATTTCTCGAATTGTTTGCGAGAGGGGTCGGGCATATGAAGAAAGCGGACACCAGAAACGCCATCGGCGTGGGTCCAGACCACATCGCCCTTAGCCTCGACGGGTTGCGGCTCAATGCTCGGCAAGGCGAAATTCAGGCGCACCGTACCTTGCAGGTAGGTATTGCCGCTGATGCGCATGGCAAGCCCGCCCTCACTGATATTCACGGCCCGGCCATCAACGGTGACGCGTTCGGCTTCAACTTGCACCGGCAAATCAACCGGGTACCGAAAATAACGGCGATGTTCGCGCTCCATGAGCACGCGAGCAATCTTCAGGTAGGCGTGAAGCTGATGGTTAGGAACCGGTTTGGCGAGAACGAAACTGGCGCCCATTTCAAGCGCTGAACTCACAGCGGTGACGCCATTCACAACGGCAAATATGGTGGAGAGGCGATTGGAGCGGCTGTTGCGGATTCGAACCATGGCTTCAGGCCCGCCGGGAAGATCATCGCAATCAACCATGAACCCATCCAGGTGGCGGCGCTCACAGGCGCTCAAAGCGCTGGAGGCGTCCGAGCGAAATTCAGGCTCGATGCCAAACGATTCCAGCGCCGGCTTCACCTGTTCGAGCAGGCTGTGGTCCCGGGTTACTAATAAACATTGAAGATGCATGCCGGATGAGAGTGCCATCTCCAGGTCCGTGAGCCGGGCCGTTTAACCCGCGCCACGGACCTGATTTGTTTTGGAGTGGCAGAAGGATATTAGGGGTTACGGAATGGCGCGTGAAGGTAACCGAAGTAAGGTGACATGCTAAGATAAATGAAAGGCCGCGCCCTTAGCTCAGTTGGATAGAGCGTCTGGCTACGAACCAGAAGGTCGGGAGTTCGAATCTCTCAGGGCGCGCCATTTTACTTCCGTTCCTTCAAGCGGTTAGCAGCTTCTCCGACACTTGCTCTTGTCCAAGATTTGCGTAGTTGTGCCCAGTTTTGTGCCCACTCATCCTCTCATTAAGGGTTTCGAGCGCCTGCAACAGATATACGTGCCCACTGATGAGTATTATTTTGCTAAAGGTGAGGCATTGATTCGTTTGTTTCGGGATTTTCGATCTCGTTCAGCCTCTGCGTTATCTGCGTGAGTAAGGCAATCATCGCATCTGAATGATCTTGGCCTGAAGCAATTTTGGCGTCGAGGATCGTGAGTTGATCTTCCGAAATTCGAATTAGCGCTTTCAGTTGCGAGATCTTTCTTCCTGCCTTTTCTGCGTTCAGCTCCGGGTGAAATTGTTGCTTTACTAGAGATGCAATCAGGACAAGGACTCCTAGCAATCCCACAGCTTTAGGCGAGAGAGACTCTTGAACGAACGAACTGGCGAGCACGCCGCCGATAATGTATTGCCCTACGGTCAGAAGATTGGAAGAGATTCTGGCAATCCGTTCGGAACTCCGGCCGCTCGTCATC
Organism: Terriglobales bacterium; assembly: GCA_035651655.1. Classification (NCBI taxonomy): domain Bacteria; kingdom Pseudomonadati; phylum Acidobacteriota; class Terriglobia; order Terriglobales; species Terriglobales bacterium. The sequence goes on along the minus strand of DASRFG010000037.1, from coordinate 108,055 downwards.
GCCTGCTTTGCTTCGTCCAAGCGTGTTATTGCGCGTTGCCTGGCAACTTGTGAAGGCGAGACCGTGCTGCCCGCATATGCGTTGTCTCTGACGCTATATCGCGAACTTGTGGCGAACACTTCACTTTCGCGCCGAAAGGTAAGGCTCTTTTCCAGCCATGCCATCGTGCTCCTGGAGGCGAAGATAGCTCCGGCAAGAGTCAAAATGGCGCTGGCGATGGCGCCGTATTTGTTTAGATATTCGAAGATGTTGCGCGCGAACTCCGTCGGCATTTCCATAATTCGGCGTCAAGCGAGGCAATTATAGACCACGCCAGAAGCCGGCTCCCGAGAATTGGCTGGGAAGTGTGCGATCGAGCTTCTGCTGCGGCTAGCTAATACATTGTTCCAAAATGCCGAGAACAGATGTCACCTGCAGCACTCCGGGTTTTTAAAAGACGCGCCCAGACGATGCACTCGTTCCCGGGGGCCCCAATCGATACCCCTAAGACAATTCCTGCTCCCGCACGCGGACAATCCCTGCACCGCGACTGTGCCTACTTTTGTGCCCACCACCGAACCTTACTGCTACTGAATAAGCAACGCTGCTCGGAAACCATTGTCCGGTGCGGCATTCAGCACGCTCGGTAGCAATCTGTGACTCTCAGTGCATGTTGTTGAGTTCTCGTGCGGCAACGGCTACGAACCAGAAGGTCGGGAGTTCGAATCTCTCAGGGCGCGCCACTTTCCAGCCCGTCGCCACCAGCCGTGCTACCAGTTTGCTACCCACAGCGGGTGTGAATATACGGTTGCCTTGCCCATCGGGACACCTTAACGCTCGTGATAATGCGCCCGCAGCTCTCGAATTAAGGGCAACTCAAGTTGCAAGTTCCGCACCACACTTTAAGGCAGCCCCAGAAAAACGGAGAATATAAAAATGGGTGATCGTGAACGGAATGAAGGTGGTTCTCAGCAAGGTCAGCAAGGCCAAGAAGGTCAACCCGGCAAGGGACAACAGGGTCAATTCGGCCAGCAACAACGGAGGGACCAGGAACAGCCCCGCAAGCCAGGACAGGGTAGCCAGCAAGAAGGTGAAGACAAGAAGCGCGAAGACGTAGCGTAGCTTTTATAAAGAAGAAAGCGGCAGCAGCGTCTGGGAAATGTATCTTTCCATCTCAGGGCTGCTGCCCTTTTTTAGCCAGATTGCGATCTGTAGGATTTCTAAACAATTCGCGTACTCGCTGCCCTGAAATGGCAAATCGTGCACTACTTTGGCTCGGGGCAACTCGCTTGGCGGGGCGCGGGCAAAAAACGCCTTCCAAATCTCTTGCGGTTAGTCACTCTTCTGCGGGAATAAAGATTCCCTTTCCTCGTTAGCTACATTACGCGGGCGCGAAAGCCGCTCAAGGAGAGGGACAATATGAAGAAAGTACTGAACTGGCTGCTCAACCCACCCGTTTCTGGTCCGAGATCGACGTTATATCTGAGGGTGATGGCGGGAGGAGTGTTTTTCTGGGAAGGGATATTGAAGTTTGTTTACGCCAACCAGGGGGTGGGGCGGTTCACAAAACTGGGGATGCCGTTTCCGCAGTTCACAGCCAATTTTGTGGCTTGCCTCGAGATCTTTGGAGGATTGCTGTTGCTCACCGGCTTGATGACACGTCTGATCGCTATCCCGTTTATCGCCGAGATGATCGTGGCGATTCTCTCCACCAAAATCTCGCTGTATCTGGGACGGTATCCGCTGCCGCTGCCACCGGTGCCACCGCAGGTGGGAATGTGGGCAGTCTTGCATGAGGTGCGGTCCGAGTACGCTCAACTGCTGACCACCGCTTTTCTGTTAATCAACGGCCCGGGAAGGTGGTCCCTCGATGCGATCTTACGCAAGGAGAGACCAGCAAGCTTGTCCGAGCGCGCCAAAAGAAACAGCGTACCTGGTTTGTCGGCTGTGTAACAGAAAGGCCGTTTTTGACTGACTGACGTACTTATACTGTGGCGCCTCGGCCGCTGAGCAGGTTGATCACTAACACAACCAGAGCGACCACAAGCAGTAAGTGAATCAGGCTTCCAGCAACGTGAAACCCGAATCCGAGCAGCCACATAATCAACAAGATTACAAAGATGGTCCAAAGCATGATTAGTCTCCTGGACTTCGTAACTCGACAGTTAAGACGCGTGCAGCTACCCGCCGGGATGGCCGGAGATGCACCTGATCAGTACAGGGCTTTTCTCGACGGGCGCATTTAGTGGAGCAACCCGTAAATGGCCAGTTGGCTGAGGCCCTCGACATAGACCTTGCCATTAATCACCGTGGGTACGGCAAACTTCACGGCGTTGCCAAAGTGGTCGCGACTGCCAGCCTGATCGGTGTTGTAGAGTTCCCTGGCAACGTTGGTGGCATCGTAGGCGTGCAAAATGCCATTCTGTCCAGGAATCCGTTCCACCGCCCACAAAATGCCGTTGCTGGTCCCGTTGGCTGAAACCACCGGGTATCCGCCTTGATGATCGAACGTGTTTGGACTCACGGCCACGGGAGAATTCGTCAGTTTGCCACCTACGAGTTGAAATTGCTTCACATTATCGTTCTCGCCGATGTAATAAACGAAGCCGTTAAAGTAAGCTGCGGTACTGAAGTTGTTGTCGTCGGGGCCATGACCCAGAGCGTTGGGCAGGAACTGAACTATTTGCCCGTTGTCCCCTGCCCGGAAGTGGCCCATGTTGTTGGTATCAACCACGTAGATACTGCCCTCTTTACCGGCAGTTGTGCCTAATGAGGTACCCGGGATGAGGAGCAATCCTGCGGATCCAAGGTCAATATCATTCTCTGCCAGATGCTGCTCATTAAAGGGAGTGAAGAAGTCAGTGACCGCCAATCCCGTCCCGTTCGGAGTGGAGTTGTTGCCATTGCGAGTGAGCTTCAGGATGGAATCGCCATAATTGGAGCCGTGTGTGTCCACATCAAATTGCCCATTGCTTGTTACGGCGTAGATGTTTCCCGCCGCATCTGCCGATAAACCGCAGCCTGACTGCCAGATCGAGCCGTCATTTCCGGTAGGAGAGACGGTCCAGTTCACCACCTGCTTCAAGGTTGCAGCGTCATAACCCATGATCCAGCCGTGATAAGGGCCATGGTCGCCATGCGAAGCGAATGCGATGTAAACGACGCCATTCAGCAGCAATAACGAGGCACGCTGCAGTTCGATTTTTGGGTCGAAGGTGAGGTTCCCTATCTCTCCTTCGAGGGTCACCGGGCCGCCGAACTTCTCGGAGCCGGTGGTGATGTCGAGCGCGTGCAGTCGCTGCACGTAGTCCCCGTTCTCTTTGGTGAGCGGAACCACATACAGAGTTCCGGTGGCGGGATCTATGACCGGGGTACTGGTAATGCCAATCTCAGGAAAAATAGTGCTGCCCACATCTCCGGTAGGGACAGGGGTTATTCCGTTTGCCGGGTCAATGAAGCTGCGCTTCCAAAGTGGCCCATCTACCAGCCCATCGGCGTCGAAGGCGTACACGGTGTCGTGTTCGGTGGCGACGAATATGACATTGTGAACTCCCTTTCCCGGGATGTTGAGGTTCTGAACATACAGGGGCTGTGCATACATGGAGCTGTCCACGCCATAGGAGTGGATTTTGCCGAAAGATGCGGAGTTAACATTGGCCGGCGTGAGAATGGTTTCATTCGGATTCAGGCCAGTGCGGGCGTTATCGTAGCGTTCCGTAAGGACGCCAGCAGCTACGGCCGAGGCTGCGACGGTTACGGTTGCTTTTCCTATCTTGGTGGAGTCGGCCGCGCTTTTTGCGGCGACGGTATGGTTTCCCGGCGCTGCCGGCGCGGTATAAAAGCCGTCTTTGGTGATGATGCCGGTGGTGGCGTTTCCGCCGGCCACGCCATCAACCCCCCAGGTGACAGAGTGGTTGTCGCTGCCGGTTACTGAGGCCGTGAATTGCTGCGTTTGCCCCGGGGTCAGCGATACATTTGCGGGTGCAACGGAGACGGCGATGGCAGTCGTGCTCACCACCACTTTGGCGGTGGCCTGCTTGGTTGGGTCCGCCACGCTGACGGCAATTACATTGTGCGATCCCTCCTCCTGCGGAGCTGAGTAGCGACCGTCACGGGAGATGGTCCCGGTCCGGTCATCGCCATCAGGTACGTCATCTACCCGCCATGTGACCGCTGTATTGGCACTGCCCGATACGCTGGCTGTGAATTGCTGCACCTGCGAGGGCGCAACCGTAACGCTTTGCGGTGAGATGCTGACCGACACCGCGGACGACGCGTCCTTAACCCCGGAACAGCTGGAAATAGCGATTATTATGCTCAGACTGCACAATGTTCGAAGGATCTTCAAGGTTCGACCTCAGGTATGGCGGCGCGTCAAGAGAGACGTACGCCGAGAGGAGAGATGCTGCTGCTTGGGAGCGGAGATGCCCGGACTAAGTGGTCACGTGCTTGTTGCCCGCAGGTGGGTGCTTCAGAACCGCGAAGGGACGCGGACTTCAGCCCTGTTGTTTATGCCCGACAACATGCACCTTTAGGTTGGGTGCGGCTCCAGTAACAAATTAGTAATAAGACGACGTGTAAACAGTTCCCGTATTATTTCGCAACTACCAGATTGTTAGTCACGGAGAAGATGCCGGGAACACCGCGGGCGCGGATGTAAACCAGGTTCTTGTCGGCCTTACTGTCCACTACGCCTTGCAGATCTACGTTGCCATTCTTAACGATGATGCGAATTGGTTTAACCGGGGGCAGGGCGTAACGTTGCAGGGACGGGTAGCCATAGATAGCGCGATAAAGGGTACGCCGCAAGCTATCGTCCGCGGGAGATGGGGGAAGCACCTCGATTTTGTTGATGACCTGCTCGACACCTTCAATCTTCTTGACAGCGTGTTCTGCATCCGACTTCAGAGTCGGGCGGGTCACGGCGCCCAATAGGGTTACGTTGTAGCCATCAACCTTGTAGGCGATATTGTCGAACACGTCGAAATAGGGCAGCATCAGGATTTCATGCCGCACCTGCTTTTGGATGCGCTGCACGGCCTTTGCCGATGGGGCGCGTTGCGCGGCGGCGGGAAGAAATGCGGCGAGAATGGCGACCAAAGAGAGTAAAGGCTTGTTTCTCATCTGAGCTGGATGATAACACCAGACACGGTGGTCGATGCCGGCTGCCATCTCCCCTGCTGCCTTGACATTTCTTCGACTGGCAATTACACATGGACACCATTTTCCGACAGGTGATCCATGAGACTCCGGGTTATCCCCGCAAGGCTGCTGTTGGTGACGGTCCTGGTTGTGCTCGGCGGGAACGTGCTTGCTACGGCTCAAACTGCCGCGGCCGGAACTGGGCTGCGATTTGAAATCTCTTTCCCCAGGCAAGCGAATGCGACGCCCCTCGATGGCCGTATCTTGTTGCTGATCTCCAATAATGACCGGGCGCAGCCGCGATTTCAGATCAGCGGCGAGAATCCGGTGGAGTCGCAGCAGATGTTTGGGGTGGATGTAGAAGGTCTTGCCCCCGGAACTGCCGCGGTGGTGGACTCGTCTACGCTCGGATATCCAGCAGAGAGCCTCAACAAAGTACCGGCAGGCGATTACTGGGTACAGGGCCTAATCAACATTTACGAGACGTTTCACCTTGCGAACGGGCACACGGTAAAGCTGCCGCCGGACAAAGGCGAAGGCCAGCATTGGCAAGTGAAGCCGGGCAACTTATATAGCAGGCCGCTGAAGGTGCATCTCGATCCCAATTCCGCCCAGATGGTGCGCATCACGCTGAGCGAAAAAATCCCACCGGTTGAAGAGGAAGCGCAGGACGTGTATGCAATTTTGGATGGGTGGGTCAAACTGCCCGAGGAACCGATCGTTGACAATAAATGGGTGAAGCATCTGCGCATTCAGAGCAAGCTGCTCTCGCAATTCTGGGGGCGGCCGATGTATCTAGGCGCTATCGTGCTGTTGCCGGAAGGGTGGGAGGAGCATCCCAATGCGCGATATCCGCTGGTAGTGCAGCAGACCCATTTTCATCGCGACATCTCTGAGTTCGCGCCGTTTCGCACGCAACCACCGCCGGCGGGGATCAAAGATCCAGAGGCGCAGTTGGCCGCGAAGTATGGTTACAAGTTCTTTCAGGATTGGACGGCGGGAAGATTGCCGCGAGTAATCATCCTGCAAATCCAACATGCGAATCCGTACTTCGATGACTCGTACGCGGTGAACTCGGCCAACCTGGGACCGTATGGCGACGCGATCACGCAGGAGCTGATTCCATACATCGAGCAGAAGTTTCGTGCCATAGGCCAAGGGTGGGCAAGGGCGGTATTCGGCGGCTCTACCGGAGGATGGGAGGCGTTGAGCTCGCAGGTTTTCTACCCGGATTTTTACAACGGCGCTTGGGTGTTCTGTCCCGACGTGGTGGACTTTCGCGCGTACGTCACTACTAATCTGTACGATGACGAGAATGCTTATTTCGTTGAGGGGCCGTACGGACGCGTGGAACGTCCGGGAGCCCGCAAACCCGACGGGCTGGTGCTCTCCACGATGGAACAGAACAATCGCTACGAACTGGTGCTGGGTACGAAAAGCCGCTCCGGCGACCAGTTTGACATATGGCAGGCGGTGTTCAGTCCGGCTGGCGACGACGGTTATCCTAAGGAGATTTATGACCAGCGCACGGGCAAAATTGACCATGAAGTTGCGGCGTACTGGAGAGATCACTACGACCTCAGCCATATTCTGCAGCGCGACTGGAAGACGTTAGGCCCGAAGTTGGCTGGCAAAATGCATTTTTACGTGGGCGAGGCAGACACTTATTATTTGGATCGGGCTACTCACCTATTGCATGACTTTTTAGAGAACACAAACGATCCCTATTATCACGGGACATTCGACTTCGGCATGCGCCGTCCACATTGCTACACCGGAGGCTCCGATCCCAACCAGAAGGTGAATAATCTGACTACCACGCAGCGGGTTTTGCCGGAGATGGTAGAGCACATGGAGAAGACCGCGCCGAAGGAAGCAGATGTGAAGAGCTGGAAGTATTAGGGGTTGTAACGATCCAGTTAGTGCAAAGTCCCCGCCCGGGCAAAGCTTGAGCCGAGCACCCTGAAGAGTGGGGACCCCGCAGAGTAGAGTTGCATCGGTCAGTATTGCCGAGATGTAACAGATGTTATTGGACTGAAAATAAATTGATGCGCCGGTCAATCCAGACTAATCAGATGATGCGTACGAGGTTTGTTGACGGTTACCGTTCGCGAACATAGAATTTCAACTTCATGTTAGCTGCCTGCCAGACCCGTTGTCAGTGTTGTATGAGCTGTTGTACGGGTGTGCTCTCTGGCAATGGGAGGCGGCTCTGATCTAAAGATTTTCTGAATTCCGCACTTATACCCCATCGCCAGCAGAGACTGGCGGTGGGTTTTTTGTTTTTGCACGAGTTTGCGGTTGGGAAGCTATCGAATGAACGACGCAGCAAAAGAGACGAAGGCACAACGCGCCGAGCGGCTGAAGCGGGAAAAGAACCCGTGGGAGTGCCTGGACGATATTCGACGCTTCGCGCGCGAAGGATATGACGCGATCCCGCCGGAATGGCTGACGACTTATTTCCGTTGGTGGGGGATCTATACCCAGGGCGATGGAATGGGCGTCCTTAGCGGACAGGGGCGCGAGGGGCGAGCGGTTCCCTACTTCATGGTGCGCATCCGGATTCCTAACGGGCTGCTGCTCTCCGATCAACTACGGACGATTGCCGATATAACGCAGCGCTATGCCCGCGGAGTTGCTGATCTCACGGTACGGCAAAACATTCAATTGCATTGGGTCACCATCGAGGCGCTGCCGGAAATGCTGGATGCGCTGGTGCGATCGGGGCTTACGACGCTCTCTGCCTGCGGTGATGTGACGCGCAACGTCACCGGATGCCCGCTCGCCGGTGTAGATGCCGACGAGATTTGCGATGCTTCACCCTTGGCGATGCAAGTGAACGATTTCCTGGCGGGCAATGCCGATTTCTACAATCTTCCCCGCAAATTAAAGATTTCGATCAGCGGTTGTCGGGTTTGGTGCAGCTATCCGGAGATTAACGACGTGGGCATCGCCGCGGTGAGCCGGCGGCAGAACGGCACCAGCGATGTGGGTTTTTCAGTGCGAGTAGGCGGCGGGCTCTCGACCGATCCGCATCTGGGAGTGCGCCTGAATGCGCTGGTCGGGTGGAAGCAAGTGTTGCCGGTGGTGAAGGGCATCGCCGAATTGTTCCGCGAAAGCGAAGTGCTTCGGGAAAACCGCAGTCGGGCGCGGCTGAAATTTCTTTTTCTACGCCACGGATGGACGGCTGAAAGTTTCCAGGAGGAACTGGAGCGGCGAATCGGGTTCCGGCTGAGCGCGGCTGTTCCTGAGCAAGCGCCGCAGGATGTTTATCGCGACCACGTCGGCATTCATCCGCAGAAACATTCGGGACTGGCATACGTCGGCGCGGCAGTGTTGCGGGGACGGATCACGGCTGAGCAAATGCGCGCGGCTGCCGACTTGGCAGACCAGTACGCCGACGGTGATCTGCGGACCACCAATATGCAGAACCTGGTGGTGGTGAATGTCCCGCAGCAGAACGCGGCGCAGCTGGCGAAAGAGCTGGAAGCAATAGGACTGCCGGTGAGTGCGTCGCCATTCTGGCGGGGAGCCATTGCGTGCACCGGCAGTGAATTCTGCAAACTCGCTTTGACGGAGACGAAGAGTTTTTCGCGATGGCTGGTGCAGGAACTGGAAGAGAGGCTTCCCGGTTTCGAGCAGCATTTGAAGCTGCACGTGACCGGATGCCCGAACAGTTGCGGACAGCACTGGATCGCGGACATCGGTATTGAGGGCAAAAAAATCAAGCATGGTGACCAGCTGGTGGATGCGTACTACTTCTGCCTGGGCGGCGCGGTTGGAGAAAACGCGGCGGTGGCGCGTCCAGTTGGATATCGGTGTGTTGCTGCCGAAGTGCCGGACGCGATCGAGCGCTTACTGCGGCGATATCTCGACTACAAGTTCCCGGGGGAGAACCTGCGGCGATTTTTCGCGCGGCACAACGAAGAGGATCTGCGGGAATTTCTGGCGGGCGACGTGGTCGAGGCGGCTGCGCGCGACCAGTCTCCGGGACGGGTGCCGCACGGAGCGGAAGGTTAAGGCTGACGGTCTTCGGGTGTGGAAGGAGTCTATGGAGCTTTTCCCAATGTTTATGAAGCTGACGGGGCGGTGGTGCCTGGTGGTGGGCGGGGGCAAGGTTGCCGAACCAAAAATCCAAAGCTTGCTGCAGGCGGGCGCTACGGTGCGCGTGATCGCGTTGGACGTGAACGAGCGAGTGAGCCAGTGGGCGCGAGAAGGTTCGATTGTCTGCGAGCTGCGGGCCTTCCGGCCAGGCGATCTAGAAGGGCAATTTCTGGTGATTGCCGCGACCGATTCAGATGAAGTGAACCACCGCATTTATGCAGAGGCGCGCCGTCGCGAAGTTTTGTGCAACAACGTGGACGACCCTGAGCACTGTGATTTCTATTATCCGGCAGTGGTCCGCCGCGGACGGCTGCAGATTGCGATCTCGACCGGAGGGGAAAGTCCGGCCCTGGCTCAGAGGCTGAGAGCGGAGCTTGAAGAGCAATACGGGGAGGAGTACGCGGGCTGGGTGAGCGAATTGGGCGAGACGAGACGGAAATTGCTGGCGGCCGATCTGGATCCTGAACAGAGACGCCGGCGCTTGCACCTGCTTGCCAGCCGGGAATCTTTTAAACGCAGCATCGGATCCGGGGCACAGCCTGGCAAGAGAAAGGTGCGTCGATGAGCGCGAATACGAAAGGCAAGGTTTATCTGGTGGGGGCTGGGCCGGGCGATCCCGAGCTACTCACTTTTAAGGCGCTGAGGATTCTAAGAGCGGCAGATGTTGTGCTGCACGATGAGTTGGTCGGGCGAGAGATATTAAGTTTGGCCTCAGCGTCGGCACTGGTGCGCAGTGTGGGCAAACGCTGCGGCAGGCAAACCATTACGCAGGAGGGGATCAATTCCCTGCTGGTGACCTACGCTGCCGCGGGATTGCAAGTGGTGCGGCTCAAAGGCGGCGATCCACTTATCTTCGGCCGTGGTGGCGAGGAAATCGAAGCTCTGCGCAAAGCTGGCGTTGAGGTTGAAATTGTCCCCGGAGTAACCGCTGCATTGGGCGCCGGGGCGGGCGCGCAGATTCCGCTCACCCACCGCAATATTTCTTCGGCCTTGGTCTTCATCACAGGGCACAGCGCTGACACGCACGATGCCAAGCAGTGGCGGGCCCTAACCGCATCCGGCGCGACGCTCGTGATCTACATGCCAGGCTCTGATTACCACGATTTAGCCGAAAAGTTAATGGCCGCCGGGGTGAAGGCGGAGACGCCTTGCGCACTTGTATCCGGGGCCACAACCTCGGAGGAGAGGACGCTCTTGACCAGCGTGCGTGAGCTGCCGATGGCTTCGATGTCGGCGTCGGCGCCGACGGTTTTGATTGTAGGTGAGGTGGTGCGGCTAGCAAAGCAGCAGCGAAGAGTCGGCGAGAGTTTGTCGGAGTTGCTGATTGGTCAAAGAGTGGCTGCTCTCGAAAATGCAGCATCGCTGGCTGGAGATTAAGGTCGAATCATGAAAGAAGAACTGGCAAAGATCGAAGCCTTGGCGGAGAAGTGGACACCCGATCAGGTACTGCGCTGGGCATTCGAAACATTTGGCAACAGCGTGGCAATGGCATCCGGATTTGGCGCCGAAGGAGTGGCCCTGATTGACATGGCGTCTCGGGCGCGACCGGATTTTCGCGTGTTCACGCTGGACACTGAGTTTCTGTTTCCCGAGACATATCAATTGGTGGACAGGATCGAGGAGCGGTATTTGATCAAGGTTGAGCGCGTGTATTCGGAACTTACGGCGGAACAACAGGCCGCGAAACATGGGCCAGCACTATGGAAGCGAAACCCCGACCAGTGCTGCGATCTAAGAAAGGTCCTGCCTCTGAAGTCAAAGTTGGCCACATTGCGGGCATGGATTACCGCGATTCGCCGCGACCAAACGGTGGCGAGGGCGAGCGCAGCGAAGATAAGTTGGGACGATAAGTTCGGGCTGGTGAAGATCAATCCGCTGGCCGATTGGAGCACGGAAAAAGTGTGGGAGTACATTCGCCTTCATGACGTCCCTTACAACCCGCTGCACGAGCAGAATTTTCCCAGCATTGGCTGCACTCATTGCACCCGAGCTGTCCGACCGGGTGAGGATCTCCGCGACGGACGCTGGGCAGGTTTCGCCAGGACTGAGTGCGGATTGCACGTTACGTCGTGAGTTCATTGCCACAAAAGGACAAGAAGGGTTTAACCACAGAGGCCACAGGGGGAATTTTTTTGAGGTCGTTTGGCGAAACTCTGAGTTCAATGTTGGCAAAGCTAGAATCTTTACCACAAAGCACCAAGGATCACGACGTAAGGCTGGTTTCTAACCATAGAGCACACAGTGGTAGGTTCAGGCGTTCGCCTCAAGAGCTGTATTCATGTACAATAGAGGTGCGTTAGATTCGATTCCGTTCTTGCAGCTCTCGCTTATCAGCTTGTACCTGCCTGCAGCAGATTCCCTTCCAGCGTAAAATTCGAAAGGAAACACAATCAACACTATGGAACAAGGAACAGTAAAGTGGTTCAACGACGCCAAAGGTTATGGCTTCATCAGCCGTCAAAGCGGTGAAGACGTATTTGTGCACTTCTCGGCCATCCAGGCGGGCGGCTTCCGCAGCCTGCAAGAGGGCCAGACGGTGCAATTTGAGGTGATCAAGGGACCCAAGGGCTGGCAGGCAGACAAAGTACAACCTGTATAGTTCCGTAATTCGAAAGAGTTAGGAGAAGGCGGCCGCAACCCGGCCGCCTTTTTTCTTGGGCCATCCAGCGCCTTGCCGGGCGCATCTTCTTCTCCGAATGCGGCTTCTCTGAGTGGGGTGAACCATGGGGCAAAAAGATACCGCGGGCGATCCGCGAACTGACAAAATCCGAGAACTAGTGGAAAAACGTAATCAATTGAATGCAAAGGTCCGCGACATGTACGAAGAGATGCGGGCCATTGATCTGGACATCGCCAATATACGACGCTACCTGCAGAATGAGACGCAGCCGCCGGCGTCCGGGACGAGGCCGGAACCACCTGACACGACGCTACAAAACATGGGCGAAAAGAGCTAACCTGCGGCGGGAGGTTCGGTTTTAAATACCGGAAGCCAGCCCTGGTTAAGCAGGTAAACTCCGCCCGATTCCCTGTTCCCTTGCGCGCTCGAGCAGGCGCCCCGCGACAACGACGTCGTAAATTCCCAGACCAAGATTCACCAGCAGAACCCGGTCCTGCCTGCGGGTGCGAGCAGGAGAGAGTCGCGCGATGGCGAGCGCCAGCTCAGAGGCGTCTGGCCATGCCTGGAAGCTGCCTTGATCGCGATAGTAATTAAACGTGGCAACATCGTCAGCAAAAGCGCGGTCGAAAGCAGCAGCAGAAGCGGCGGAGAAGCTGGCGTCGTGGTCTATGGGACAGGCGAAAATGCCGGGTGCGAGCCATTCCGCGCGAATGGGCGCCGGGCCTCCGGCGCTCGGCCAAGGCGCGGCGGTGACCACCACATCGGCGTCACGAACAGCCAGCTCGGGTGAAGCGACGGCTTCGACAGCAACGCCGTGGGTCTTCTCCATCTCTTTGCGGTAGCGTTCGCGGCTTTCGCGATGGGGCGCGTACACCTTCACGCGACGAAGATTGGGCAAAACGTGCTTCAAGGCGGCAAGATGGGCGCGCGCCTGCTGACCTGCGCCTAACATCCCGAGGGTCTGTGATTCGGGATTTGCAAGGACACGAGCGGCGGCCGCAGTGGCTGCTCCGGTGCGAGCAGCGGTTATCCAGCTGGCGTCGAGTATTGCCTGTGGCAAGCCGGTCTCGGGATCGTTCAGAACAATCAATCCGCCGACCGTCGGTAATCGCAACGACTTATTGCTCGGATAGGCGTAAACCCATTTGATCCCGCAAGCTTTCGCGCCCTGCACCCAGGCTGGCATGGCTTGCAGAAGAGCACCGGGCCGGGGATGAACGCTCGGCTTGGGCGGCATCTCCACTCGACCATGCGCTTTGTCGATGAGCGCCAATGTCACCAGCTCGACGATCTCGGGCATGGCGAGGCCAATTGCCTCTATGTCGTGATGGGAAAGGTAGAGCAGGTCGGGCATAGCGCAGTCAGGCGACGGTGCGCGGTCGCTTATGGACCGCAGAATGTCGGTTGCTCAGTCCATTCACTGGCCGCCGCCAGCCGCAGAGGAGCGGGATTTCGCAAACTTGGCTCCGAAGAAGTCGCCCACATTCCAGGCAGGTCTTTGCGCTTGCTGGGCGACCTCATATCCAACCAGAAAATTCAGCCGCGTGGACTTGGCGGCGGAATCGAAGTTGAGTGGCTGGTCCATGTTGTCTTTGGGCGTGTGATAGATGGTCGTGTTCCACTTTTTCATGATGGCGGCCCCGTCGAGCTTGGGATCGGCCGCCTTCAGACCTTCGGTGATGTTTACCGCGGGCACACCCTGGCGGACGAATGAATACTGGTCGCTGCGGATAAAGTAGACCTCTTCCGGCATGGGGTCGGGACTGATTTCCAGGTTCATTCGCCTGGCGGCAACCTCGACGTCCCCACCCAGAGTGGAGTGCTCGGCGCCCAGCGCCACGACGTCTTTGAGAGGAAACAGAAGGCCGGGAGCGCCATCAATGTTTACGTTGGCGGCGAGTTGCTCGGCGGGGACGGTGGGAAAGTGCGCGTAATAGTCCGAGCCGAGCAGACCCATTTCTTCGCCGGTCACAAACACAAAAAGTATGGAGCGACGGGGCGGCTGAGGAAGCGTGGTGAATGCATGCGCGATTTCGAGCAGGGCGGCGGTTCCCGAGGCATTGTCGAGCGCCCCGTGGCAGACATTATCACCTTCTACCGGATCACAAATTCCGAGGTGGTCGGTGTGGGCGGTATAAACAACGTACTGGTCGCGCAACTTGGGATCGGAGCCGCGGAGCACGCCAATAACATTAGGGGCGGTGATGCGCTCGTGACGACTCACGGTATGAATCTTCGCTGTAACCGCCAGCGGAAAAGCCTGGGACTTGCTGGCGTTGGCATCGGCACATGCTTGTGCAAACGTTTTAGGCGCGCCTGCGAACAGCATGTCGGTGCCGCTCTGGCTGAGAAGACCGCCGGCGTGCAGTTCGGGAAATGAGTCGGCGGGCACGCCTTTCACATCCAGCCAGCGCATGTCGCCTTGGCGGATCTGAGGGACGATCCACTTCCACGCATAGCGTTTCTGGTCTTCCGGCGTCATCATGGCGAGAACGCCAATTGCGCCGTGCGCGACCGCATTGCGGGACTTGACGACGCCATCGGAGTAGTAGGCGCGCTCGGTAGAAGGAAAACGCGCGGGTGCGCCGTAGAGTATGGCCACCAGTTTTCCGTGAACATCAACCCCGGCGTAGTCGTCATAGTGCTGGTCAGGAGCGGTCACGCCAAAGCCAACGAAAACTACGGCAGCATCCACGTTGGTGTCGGTGTAAACAGCATCGCCGGAGGTGGCGAATTCTTCGCCCTCGCGCAGAGCTTGCGCCTTGCCGTCGCGCACAAATTCGTAAGAGGTTTGCTCGGTTGCCAGAGTGATTTTGCGCAGCGGTACGGATTGGAACCAGGTACCGTTCACGCCAGCAGGCTTCACGCCTATCGCTTCCAATTCAGTGGCAACGTATTGCGCCGCGATCTGGTGGCCGCGGGTGCCGGTACCTCGACCCTCGAGCAAGCTGTCCGAGAGAAAACGCATGTGAGCGCGGATTGCGTCCGGTCGGATGCTATTCATGGCGGCGTCGGCGGTGCGCTGGTCGGCGCGCGACAGCTGCTGTGCGGCGGCGGAGGCGAGCGATAAGGAAATCAGGGAAACAATAGGGATAAAACGAGGCAACATAACCTGCTCCTGATTGGAAAATTGTGCGCGCAGGGGAGCGTATCCGGAAGGTATGGACGTGTCAATTGCAGGAAAAAGCTCTAACCACAGAGGACACAGAGGGCACAGAGAAAAAAGAAAAAAAGGCCTGAGAGTTCGATTAGATGGAGCCTGCGGCGCGGACGGCGGACACTTTCTGGCGGACCTCATGGACGAATGTCTTGTCGGCAAGATCTTCCAGATTGATTTCAACATTGGCGAGCGCGCCTTCAACCGCAGCGTTAGCGAGGGCAAGCGCGACCGTTAAGTCGGAGGACATTTTCGGGTTAGTGATGGGGCGCAGACTCTCGACAATGCGGGCTACCTCACGCGCGCGTTCGGCCACTCCCAACGGAATGCTGGTAGCGCCCTTTAGAGCCTGAGTGATGGCGCCATCGCCATTGGCGGACTCTTTGGCCTGTTTATAAGCTTTCACCACGGCGTTGTATGAGTCGGCATCGGCGTCAATCGAGGTCTTCAACTCCTCGCGCAGAGTGGAAAGGCGGGCAATGGCGTCGCTGAGTTCGCGTTCATATTGAAGATAGTTTTTCTTGCCGCGTGACATAGAGGCGACCATGTGCCCCAGCGCTGCGGCCATCGCGCCGCTGGCAGCCGATGCGCTGCCGCCTCCGGGAGTGGCGGTAGGCGCGGCCAACTGCTCGACGAAGGGCTCTACTCCGGCGCGCAACCCGCCGACCGCCATCTTGCCGTTCATGACCGAGATGAGCCGATTCTCCAGAATCAGCGACGAATCGAAATTCTCTACCTGCAGAAACCACTCGGCTGCATTTTCCAAGGCTTTCTTCGGAATCAAGCCAACGATCTCACTGCTCAGCGGCTGCACGCCATAACGTGCGGCCTCGCGCTTGACGTACTCGAAAACCCGCGCGATCGGGGTTTGTTCGAAGTCGGTGAGGTTCATAGAAACCTGGGCTAGACCACGCACCGGCACCCCCATTCCCTTCACATATCGCAGGCCGCCGGAGGAGAAGCGCACCGCCTTGGCGACTTTCTTTGCGATCTCGACATCACTGGTGTTGAGATAGACGTTATAGGCGATAAGAAATTTGCGCGCGCCCACAACCGTGGCGCCAGCGGTCGGATGAACGCGCGCCTCGCCGAAATCAGGGCGGCGCGCCGGATTGGTGGCAATCTCCTGGCGTATGCCTTCGAACTGCCCGCGACGGATATTCTCCAGGTTCTGGCGCTCGGGCGTAGTGGCCGCAGCTTCGTACAGGTAAACGGGAATCTTGAAGCGCTTCCAAATCTCTTCCCCCACCTGGCGCGCCATGGCCACGCAATCCTCCAAGGTGACACCCTCGATGGGAATGAAGGGAATCACGTCGGCGGCACCCATGCGTGGATGCGCGCCCTGGTGCTGATTGAGATCAATTAGCTCGGCCGCTTTGCCTACGCCGCGGATGGCGGCTTCCTGGATGGGCCCGCGATCGCCGACCAACGTGATGACGCAGCGGTTATGGTCTGCGTCCATCTCGCGGTCGAGCAGGTAAACGCCTTCCACCTTCATCGCTTCGATGATGGCGTCAACTTTGGCTTTGTCGCGCCCCTCCGAAAAATTGGGCACACATTCAACCAGCGTGGGCATGAAGGAAGGATAAAGGGCGAGGCCAGTGGCTGCAACCTGGAGGCGTTAGTGACGGCGGAAGTGATTGAGCCCGATCAGAAATTGCACCGTGTTAATGCCGGGATTAGGCTCGGAGAGTCCGGCATTGGAGATGTGAACGTAGCGCAGCGCGAATACGGGATTCCATTTGCGACCGAGGTACTGCAGACCGACCGCCGCCCCCGGCGAAAAGTTCACATTCGAAGTGCCGAAGGGGACTTCATGGTTGGTGTAGAGGCTTCCACCGCTGATTTCGACATAAGGAGCAATCCTCCCATGAGAATTAAAGTTCCACTTGAAGATAACAGGG
Source organism: Terriglobales bacterium (assembly GCA_035651655.1). Lineage (NCBI taxonomy): Bacteria > Pseudomonadati > Acidobacteriota > Terriglobia > Terriglobales > Terriglobales bacterium. Next base: position 91,149 of record DASRFG010000037.1, on the reverse strand, counting down.
TTAATGTTTGCCCCAATTGAGTTCTTGCGCTGGGCAACAAAATATAAGGGAGAAACGTCTACGGCGTATTCAAAGCTGCCGCGCAATGGCCCGGGTCCATGTGGAGCGGTCAGGATCCAGCCATAACGAACGCCGATAGAGAAGACGCCGGAATTGGCGGTGCTGCCGGTGGTGCCGCGGCCGCCGCTGACCCAAAAAGAAATTTCCCGAGAACCTGGAGCCGGAAGGTCCTGCGCATGCAGCACTTGAGCGCCAAGCAAAAACAAGGCGAAAAAAGAAACAGCCGCCGAGACTTTCATACCCGCACCGTTCGGGGTTTCGGCGCCGCAAACGATCAGCGGGAGCCGAAGTAAATCAGATGCTTGCGGCGCTAGTTAAGAAGCAAAAAAGTAGGGCAAGATAATCAGAGCTGCCGAAGGGCAGCTCGGGGGGGAGGTACACATGAAGTAAAGCTTTAGGTGGCGACCTCTTCCAGCAGCTTCTGATCCACGTCGAAATTGGAATAGACGTGCTGGACGTCATCGTGTTCTTCCAACGCCTCGACCAGGCGAATCATCTGGGTGGCGTTCTGGCCCTCAAGCTTGATGTAATTTTGGGGGACCATGGCGACTTCGGCATGAGTGGGGTTGATGCCTGCCTTCTTCACCGCTTCGAGCACGGGCTCGTAACTGTGAGGGTCGGTCAGGATCTCCCAGTTTTCGCCATCTTCCTTCAGGTCCTCGGCGCCCGCCTCGAGCACGATGTTCATCAAGTCGTCTTCTTTAGCTAAGGACTTGGGGATGTTGATGTCACCCTTCTTATGGAACATCCAGGACACCGAACCCGCTTCGCCCAGATTACCGTTGTGTTTGGTGAACATGTGGCGGATTTCACTGACGGTGCGATTCCGGTTGTCGCTCGAGAGCTCCACCAGGACAGCTACTCCGCCCGGACCGTAGCCCTCCAGATTGAACTCCTCGTAAGTGGCTCCCGGCAGCTCGCCGGTGCCGCGCTGCACGGCACGTTTGATGTTATCCGCCGGCATGTTCTCGGCTTTGGCGGCAGCAATGGCGGTACGCAGACGCGGATTGTGGTCGGCATCTCCACCGGCGGCCTTGGCTGCCATGGTTATTTCCCTGATGAGACGGGTGAAAATCTTGCCCCGCTTGGCGTCCAGGGCGCCCTTTTTATGCTTGATTGTGGCCCATTTGGAATGGCCAGACATGGTCGAACCTCGTTAATGAACTTATAAGTGCGAAGGATTCGCGAGCGGGCGACAGATGCCCAGAATCTATGCAGGCAAACAGGAATTATAGCATGCTGTTTTTGGGAGTTTGGCTCAGTTTGGGCGAGAGCGATGCCTCGCTAAGTACAACGAGACTTTTACCACAGAGGGCACAGAGGATACAGAGGTTAGCACGAGGGATTCGGCTTCGGCGGTCGTAACAGGTGCTCGGAATGACAATTAGCTGCTGCGCGCGTTATGCGCTTTATAGGCGTAGAGCACGGCGAGCAGCGGCGCGGACAGCAGCACTCCCCAAAACGGAATCAGGATTCCGAGAACAATGGGAGTAAAGAGCGAAGCCCAGATGGGCACGCGGTTCATGCGCTTCATAAGCAAGGGCTGGAGCAGCAGGCCGTCAGCTACGACGATAACAGCGTAAAGGATCAACACATAAAGCGAGCGCTCCCATCCTCCCGAAATCATGGCCGTGAATGCCGGGCCTATGAGTCCCAAGACCGGTCCGATGTTGGGGACAAATTGCAGCGCGCCCCCGAGCAGCGCCCAGAAAGGAGCCAACGGCACGCGAATGACTAGAAGACCGATATACCACAGCAGGCCCACGATCAGGGCATCGTAGCTCTGAGCGATAAACCAGCGCTGCAGGGCGGTGCCGGTGATGCGCAGGTGGTCGCGGAGATCCATTGAGTCAGCAGCCGCTGAGTTCTTCCAATTTTATAGGTTTCCACTAATTGGCAGAGGCCGCTGCGCTGCGGAGTTGTGCTTCTCGATCCCGCTCAGACAAAACCAACCGGCGATAGACGAGGAAGTAGTACAGAGCAGAACTCGATGGAGGTAGAAAGAATAGTGCGGCGAACCACACTGCCCTTTTTGCCCAATGAGAACGGTCAACCCCGAACCAGAAATACCACATAGCTACCCAAATCACCGCCCCTCCGAGAATGGTCGGAAAGAACACCACCTTGAGCGCCGCCGCCAAGAGAGGCGCATTCGAGAAGTTGGTCTGGCCGCTGGCGTTGAGGGCAGTTGAAACTCCCATCAAAAGGCCAGAAAACATCAGGGCTAACAACGCAGAAGCCAAATACAGGCGTTCAGCTGTTCGGGAGGTGACCCAACTTCGGGAGATCGGAAGGTACAGCATTACGCGACCTTAAGTGCGACACGTGATCGTAGGGCGGCCCATTATATCTCTGAATGCGCAGGTTTCAACCCGTGCTAAACTCGAGGCAAATCACCATGAAATTTGGCGTGCTGGTTTTTCCCGGTTCGAATTGCGATCACGATGCTTACTGGGTGCTATCCCAGGTGGCGAAGCAACCGGTTACCTTTCTGTGGCACGAGTCCCATGACTTGGAAAATTGCGACGCTATCGTGGTGCCCGGCGGCTTCGCTTATGGCGATTACCTGCGTACCGGCGCGATCGCGCGCTTCTCGCCGGTAATGGAATCGGTGCGCCGATTTGCGGAAAGCGGCGGGCTGGTGATCGGCATCTGCAACGGTTTTCAAATTCTTTGCGAGTCCGGGCTGCTGCCGGGCGCGCTGATGAGGAACGTGGGCCTGAAATACGTGTGCAAGCCCGTCCATGTGCGAGTGGAAACCACAGACACTCCCTTCAGCAATGCGTGCCAGCAGGGAGAAGTGCTGCAGATCCCTATCGGCCACATGGAAGGCAATTATTTCTGCGATCAGCAGACACTCGAAAAATTGCAACGCGAGCAGCGCATAGTGTTCCGCTACTCGACTCCCGCCGGGGAGATCACTGCCGAAGCCAATCCCAACGGCTCCTTCGATAACATTGCCGGCATTTGCAGCGAACGACGAAATGTGTTGGGCATGATGCCGCATCCCGAGCGCGCCAGCGAAGCTGAGCTGGGCGGAACGCAAGGGCTAAAAATCTTCCAATCCATGGTTGCTGCTGCTGTGGGCGCACGTTAGTTGCAGCGAGCATCTTCCGGCGTCGTCTCCGCGTGCTAAGTGGCGGTGTTAAGGTCACGTGGCAGCAGCTCTCCTCCGTTGATTGTTTCAGCCCTCCTCCGGTGATGTACCAGCATCAGATTCTCTGTTTCCAGGAAGCTTATTTCGGAGGACAACCATGCGCTTATCACGTTTGACGGTAACCCTTGCGGTTCTGCTGCTGATGTTTGGTGTGGCGTGCAGCAAGAACCAGCAGGCGAATAACGTAGACATGAAGGACAACGTCACCAAGGCGTTGGAGCAAGCTGATCTGAAGGACGTCAAAGTTGATGAGGACAAAGACAAGAACCTGATCACCTTGGGCGGCAAAGTACACTCTGAGGATGCCAAAGTACGGGCGGCCGAGGTTGCCAAGGCGGCAGCACCGGGGCGGGTGATCGCGAACGAGATCGCCGTAGAGCCGGTGGGGGTGGAATCCCAGGCGAAAACGATTTCCAAGGACGTTGATACGGCAATCGAGAAGAACTACCACGCGGCTCTGGTTGCGAACCACCTGAACGACCAGAAGATTAAGTTCAAGTCGAAGAACGGGGTGCTCACGCTCAGTGGATCGGTGGATAGCCCTGACGATAAGGCTGCCGCACAACAGATCGCCAGCAGCGTGCCTAACGTCCAGCAGGTGATCAATGAGTTGGAAGTGAAGAACCGCGGAGGGGTGTAGACGCCGCGGAATGAAGGCAATGGGCGGGTCTCTGAGCCAGAGTTGATGGTTCAGAGGCCCGTTACTTTTTGAACGCCTCTTTGTTTACCACGTAGGGCATCTTGGTAACGTCGCCGCCGTAGTTCCCTTCTAGAACATCTATCAGGCCCTGCACCGTGCGGCCAGCCATGCCCTTCTGGGGGTCAGTTGAGAGACGGGTGATGTTGGCGCCGCTGGCGAAATGATGAAAAAGGCGGAGGCGGTCGGCGATGGCAGGATCGCGCAAAAGCGAGTCGTCGGGCAGCGGCTCTTTTTCAAAAACATCGAGGGCCGCGCCTGCAATCCAATTCTCCTTGAGCGCGCGGTAGAGCGCCTTTTCATCTACCACGGGACCGCGAGAAGTGTTTACCAGGTACGCGGTGGGCTTCATCTTGCGAAAATTGGTCTCGTTAAATAGATGATAGGTAGGCGTCTCGCTTTCGCCTTCACGCAAGAGCGGCACATGGACGCTAACGTAGTCTGCCGCGCGGATTGCTTCGTCAAAGCTCGCATACTTGATCCAGTTCTTCTCGGGTGAAATCTTGCTCTGGTGGCGAAGATCCATGGTCTCCTGGATGGCCCGCACATAATCGTGGTTCTGGTATGCCGGGTCGTAGCACAGAATGTTCATGTCGAAGCCGGCACACTTCTTGATCATCGCCAACCCAATACGGCCAGTGCCGATAATGGCTATCGTCTTGCCGGTGACCTCGTCTCCGAGAAACGGAAGATAGGGGTGCCAGGCCCCCCATTTCTTCTCGCGCACCAGTTTCTCGCTGCTCCACATCTTGCGAGCTAAGGCGCCAACCATGAAAAAGGCAAACTCGGCGGTCGCTTCGGTGAGCACATCAGCGGTGTGGGTAAACGGGATTTTGTAACGGTTGGCATCCGCCCGGTTGATGTTGTCGAATCCGACGGCGATCTGGGCGACGACCTTCAGATGGCCTTCTCCCGCTGCGAAGACTTCGGCATCAATGGGATCGCGCAAGGTGGTGATAAGGCCATCAATTCCCTGCTGGACTTTCTTGATGATCACTTGCTTAGGTGGCGGCTCAGTCTCGGGATAGACCTCAACTTCGTACCCACGATTGCGAAGCAGATCGAGTGATTCCCCAATATCACAGGTAGCGAATACGCGAAAACCATTTTTGATTGGCATGAGCCTCTTCAGGAGCACGCTTTCAGGAGCACGTTTCCAGAAAAACCTGGAAAAGTTTTCATTGTACTGGAGAACACAATAATGAATGGCGGGGGGTACATCGCGTAGCAGGGCGGATCATGCTCCGCGGCGAGAATCCAACGCGAAAGTACAAGTACTTTAGTGCCACCGAGTAGGCTCCTAGTTTGTTCATTATTAACGCTGGCGTGACGTCGGTAATCTGGCGAAGTCCGCGCCAAAACGCGAAACTACACGAGTTCCATTGCAAAAAACTTAAACTTTTCGCGGGGGAGAACAACAATGTCGAAGTTGAAAGGACTCGTTGTAGTGATGGCGGTCCTGGTTTCCACAGCCTGGGGCCAGAGCCTGGTTCCGAAATCAGAGTTCACAGGTGGTTACACCTACGGAAGCATGGACCAGAACGTCGGCTTGGGCAGCACTGGCCGGCTAAACGCAAACGGCTGGAATACCGGCGCGACCGCATTCCTGAACAACTGGTTCGGGATTGAAGGCAACGTGGCGGGACTCTCGCACACCGACAGCATTAGCGTCACCAGCGGTGGCCTGTTGGCCAGTGTTTCGGCTTCCGAGAAGCACTACACGTTTGTGTTCGGACCGCGCATGAGCTTCGGCGCCGGACGCGCGAACCCATTCGTTCACGCGCTCTTCGGGCTGGATCGCATGTCTTTGTCGGGCACGACCTCAGTTGCCGGAAGCTCGGTAAGCGTGAGCGGAAGTAACAGTGCTTTCGCAACCGCAATTGGTGGCGGACTTGAGTACGGTTTCAGCAAGCACTTCGGGATCACGACTGGTGCGGACTACTTGATGACCCGCCATGGTCTGCCGACGATTGCTGGAATCACCTTGAGCACCGCAAGCGCGACGCAGAACAACTTCCGCGTCTCCGCTGGTGTGGTGGTACGGTTCGGTGATTGGGGCGGAGCTTCGAAGCGCTAAACAAGCTCGTCCGATTAGCTAACTCGATCTTCAGGCCCGGCTTTGGCCGGGCCCTTTTTTTTGTGAGCGCGGGATCAGGCCGCCCAGACTGAAGCCCGTTTCGCCCAGGTGCTTCCGCTGTATTTCTTCTGGAATTGCTGAGCGGTTTCTTTCAGCGCCGAGGCGTCACCGGTTGCTTTGTATCGGGCAACGCCCGCCCAGTAGAGCGCCTCCGCGGCGGCATCGGTGTTGGGCAGCTGTTCGAGAATTTCCCGGTAACGGCGTTCCGCTTCCTGCCACTGCTCGCGGGCAAATGCTGCGTGCGCCAGTCCCAACTTGAGCTGCGCCAGGAAATCATCGGGCGGCAAGTACCCCTCAAAGCGGTATCGCTCTGTGCCGTCGGAATCAAGAATTACCATGGTCGGCGTCCATTGCGCGCCAAACCGCTGGAAGACTTGCGGCTGTTCCTTGATGTGAATTTTGACGGGAATGAAGTTCTCCCGAATAAAGCTCTCCACCCGGGGATCAGGATAGACCTCGGCATCCAGCCGAGCGCATGCCCCTCACATCGGAGCAGCGTTGAAATCAATGAGCAAGGGTTTGCCGTCGCGACGGGCCTGCGCTAGAGCAGCATCCACATCTCTTAGCCATGCGATTGCCATATGCACCTCACGGAGCAAAGTGAATCCCATTATTCTCGCACAGTTGGAGAGTTCCAGTGCTGCTGGCAAGGCACAGCAGTTATAGATTTTTCTTGCTCCACTGCTCGATCCGCTGCAGGGCGCTCTGGATATTCTCAATTGAGTTGGCTACGCTGAAGCGCAAATAGCCCTCGCCAAAATCGCCGAAGGCAGTGCCGGAGAGGCAAGCCACGCCAGCCTGTTCGAGCAACGCGTCAGCCAGCTTCTTCGAAGCCCAGCCTGTCCGCTTGATGTTAGGGAAAGCGTAGAACGCACCTTTAGGCAACCGGCAGGAAAATCCGGGGATGCGGTTGATACCCTGCACAAATACGTCGCGCCGATGCTGAAATTCCTGCCGCATGTGCTCGACGGATGACTGATCGCCGCGCACCGCCTCAACCCCTGCGACTTGGGTGAAGCTCGCAGTGCAGGAGTTGGAGTTCGTCATCAGGCGCGCCATGTGCGCGGCCAGGTCGGCGCGCATCACCCCATATCCCATTCGCCAGCCGGTCATGGCATAAGTTTTGGAGAAGCCGTCGAGCAGCACGGTGCGTTCTTTGAATCCGTCCTGCGAAATTATCGAATGATGCGAGCCGTCAAAGATCAGGCGGCTGTAAATTTCGTCCGAAAGCACCATGATGTCGCGATCGCCAATGGCAGCGGCAATGTCGCGCACGTCGCGCTCGCTGAGCACCCCGCCCGTGGGATTTTGCGGTGAATTAAGAATGATGAGTTTGGTTCGGTCGGTGATCAGGTCAGCCAGTTCGTTCACGTCCAGGCGAAAATCGAGTTCCTCCTGCAGGCGAATAGGCACCGCTTTCGCGCCCATAAAATGGATCATGGACTCGTAAATCGGGAAGCCGGGATTGGGATAAATTACTTCGTCTCCCTCTTCAACTAACGCCAGAATCAAAAAGAAAATAATCGGCTTGCCGCCGGGGACGACGACTACTTCCTCGGCCGTAACCGGCACGCGACGGCTGCGGCTTACATCTTCCGCAATCGCCTGACGCAGTTCTGGTAGGCCAGCAGAAGGCCCGTAATGCGTCCAACCTTTGTGCAAGGCATCAACAGCGGATTCAACTATGTTGGGTGGAGTATCGAAATCGGGCTCGCCGATCTCAAGGTGGACGATGTTCTTGCCTTGCTTCTCCAGCGCGCGGGCCTTTACAAGAACTTCAAAAGCCGTCTCGGTGCCCAGCCGAGACATGCGCTTAGCCAGGCGCAACTGAGGAATTGTTTTGGTGTTGATCGCCATTCAATGATCTGATTATAGACGTGGATATCTGCTCACCACAAAGCAGACGAAGGTTCACCAAGCAAGATCAAAAAGCTTTAACCACAGAGGCCACAGAGTACACAGAGGTTGTTTCGAAAAAACACAAACGCAGTTAATCCTTCGTGAAACTTCGTGTCCTTGTGGTGAGTAGTTTCTTTGTTTTATCTCTCTGTGTTCTCTGTGTCCTCTGTGGTTAAAATGTTTCGCCCGTGGTGAAGCATTCTCACTTCACCCTCAGACTCTGCAGCATCTGCTGGAACGCGGGGGTGAGCTTGTCGAAGTCGCGTTGCGGCGCGATAAAAATCAGGAACAGCACGCTCCCGTCCGGACGCGGCACAGTTACCACCTGATCCCGCTCTGCTAGCGTCCCACTGTCGCTCTGGATTGGCGAAGGCCCGAGCAAGGTCACGTTGTCGCCTTGCACACCGTTAACATTGATCGTCTGCATCTGGCTGGCAACTTTCATTTGCGGGTTCGACTGCAACAGGAACTGCACCAGCTCCTGCGTGGCCTGTTCGATGGACTGTGTGCCCTGCTGCGGCTTGAAGCCGCTGATCACCACACCATAGGCAATTGCATTCTGGCTCACACCTGCTTCCGGCGCGATCGTCACGCTCGTGTTCTGATCGCCGAAGGCTTTCCAATTCGAAGGGTACGAAATCTGGAACGCGCTGTGATCGAGCGTCTGGAAGCTGCTGCTGGGCATTATGTCGGCGGGGTTGACGTTGCTGATTGCGGCCTGTGACTGTTGCTGGTGCTGCTGCTGGTACTGCGCAACCTGCTGCGCGGTCAGCGGCTTCATGCTGGCCACTACCGACTTGATTCGCTCGAACTCGGCGCTGTTCTTGCGATAATTTTTCTTGGGATATTTGCTGATCGCCTCTTTGACTACCTCCACGCGATTGCCGGGACTGGGGTGGTCGCTCAGGAACTGAGGCGCGCCCGGTCCGCCCTGCTTTTCCAGCTTGGTGAAGAATTCGGCCATAGAGTACGGGTCGTACCCGGTGTCGTACATGATTTGAGATCCCAGCAGGTCGGCCTCGCGCTCGGCATCGCGTGAATATTTCAGAAATACGGATTGCGCGCCAAAGGAAATACCCAGCCGAGCCAATTGTCCTGCTGCTCCTTGCGGCAGCACTCCGCCCAACACTGCCAGCGGCAATTGCGCAATTGCTGCTTTGCTGGCCTGCTGCGTCGAGTGTCGAAGTACCACGTGCGATGTTTCATGCGCGATTACGCCGGCGAGTTCCGCCTCATCATCTGCCGCCTGGATGGTACCGAGGTTGATGTAAATGGGGCCGCCGGGCAGTGCAAAGGCGTTGATTTCTTTCTGATTCACTACATGAAAGCTGAACGGCCATTTGATGTCCCCCGGAGCATGCGCCGCCAGTTCTTTTCCAATTCGCTGAACGTACTGGGTCACCGGGCTGGACTCCGGCAGGATGGGCATGGTGCGGTTCACTTCAGCGGCGGCTTGCTGTCCTAGCTGGATGTCCTGCTGTGGTGAGAACTGGTTGAACCCAGGTTGCAGTTGAAAACGACCCGTCGGTGCCTGCACGATGTTGTGCGTGGCACACGCGACCAAGCCGGCGAGGAAGATTGCAAGCAAGGTGATCGAAAATCGCCGATTACGCCCCATTAATTCCTCCTGGATCGAAAATCACTCTCAACCTGAACTGACCGGGTACAAAGAGAGTTGGATGCCGGCCGCGGGGAGGGCTGTTGACCCGCCACTGAAGTGGGGGAAACTTTGCACCTCAGAACGAGAGTCCGGGAGGGACGGCTGAAGCACAATTTAACCAACATCGTCCGGCCATAATCTCATCTTGCGTTTGCCACTAAAGCTTGTGGTATGCTTCTCAGCCGACCCAAACCTTTTTAAAATTGAGGGCGGTAAATTGCAGTCCAGCAGCAAAAATCTGCGGTCATGGAGGCTAGGGGATGGGCCTCGCGCTCCTCTGCATTATCTGGCTGATCACTTTTGCGAGTTCCTACTTCTTCGTTGCACGCGATTGGTGGCCGCACCCAATATCCGCAAGCGCTCCTTATATTGATCATCAGTGGCACCTCACGTTCATCGCCATGGCAATCGTGTTTTTGGCGGCCCAGCTCGCGCTGGGACTATTCGTGTGGCGTTATCGTGACCGCGGCGCGGCAAGCAAGGTCAGCTACTCGCACGGCAATACAACTATGGAGCTGGTATGGACGGCACTGACGGCAATCCTGTTCATTGGATTGAACCTGGTCGGCAGTCCCATCTGGGCGGCGGAACGTTTCCATCCCGCTGAACCTGGCGCTTTACAGGTGGAGGTAACCGGACTGCAGTTTGCCTGGTACTTCCGCTACCCTGGACCGGATGGCAAGTTTGGGAAGACCCGTCCGGAGCTGGTGGACGCTTCTGCTGGGGGTGCAGCCGCGTTAGGCATCGATGACTCGGACCCAGCTTCCAAAGACGATCTCGTGACCGGAACTTTTTACGTGCCGGTTAACAAGGAAATTGACCTCACACTGCGCGCTCAGGACGTGATCCACAGCTTCTTCATTCCGCAGATGAGATTCAAGCAGGACGCGGTTCCCGGCCTGATGATCCACATGCACATCCAACCCCAAGAGACGGGCGATTACGAAATCGCGTGTGCGGAGTTGTGCGGCCTGGGGCACTACAAGATGCACGGCGTGATGAAAGTGGTAAGCCAGGAAGAGTTCACTAAGTGGTTCGATGCTCAGTTGGCGGAGAAGCAATAATGGATACGCACGGCTCAAGCACGACACACGGAACAGTAGCGCACGCGCATGCGGCGCCGACCGGATTTATACGCAAATACGTTTTCAGCCTGGACCACAAAGTTATCGGCATCCAGTATTACTTTCTGGCGCTGGTGGCGGTTGTTGTGGGAATGTTCCTTTCTCTGCTGATGCGCATTCACCTGATAGCTCCCGGCATCAGCTTTCCTCTAATTGGTGAAATCAAACCGGAAACCTATCTGATGCTGTTGACCATGCACGGCACCATCATGGTTTTCTTCGTGTTAACGACAGCGCCGCAGAGCGGATTCGGCAATTACTTTCTGCCTATTCAGATCGGTGCGCCGGATATGGCCTTCCCGACCCTGAACATGCTGTCGTTCTGGACAACATTTCTTGCCTTTGTGGCGCTGATTGCAGCGTTCTTCGTGTCGGGAGGCGCGCCGATTGCCGGCTGGACGAACTATGCCACTTTGAGCGCGCTTCCTAGCGCCGGGCCGGGACTAGGCTTGGGCGAGGACCTATGGCTGGTGAGCATCGCGTTGTTCTGCGGCGCGTCACTGATGGGCGCGCTCAACTTCATCACCACGGTTCTGGACTTGCGGGCCAAGGGCATGACGCTGATGCGGATGCCGCTCACTTGCTGGGCATGGTTCGTGACGGCAATTCTGGGATTGTTAGCATTCGGAGTGTTGCTGGCGGCTGGCATCCTGATGCTGATGGACCGCAATCTGGGTACCAGCTTTTTTGTTCCTGGCGGTTTAGTCGTAAGCGGCAATCTGGTCAAGCACAACGGAGGGTCACCGCTGTTGTGGCAGCACCTGTTCTGGTTCTTCGGCCACCCCGAGGTTTACATCGCCATCCTGCCGGGCATGGGTGTGGCGTCGCAGCTGCTTTCTACTTTTTCGCGCAAGCCGATTTTTGGTTATCGTGCGATGGTGTACGCAATCCTGGGCATCGGGCTGCTCGGCTTCATGGTGTGGGGACACCACATGTTCATGAGCGGCATGAGCCCGTACTCGGCCTTCGCGTTTTCCGTTATGACCATGGCAATCGGAGTGCCCTCAGCGATCAAGACCTTTAATTGGCTGGGCACTCTGTGGCAGGGCAAAATACGGTTCACCACGCCAATGCTGTTCGCCATCGGTTTTGTTTCGCTGTTCGTCTCCGGTGGATTGAGCGGCCCTTTCCTGGCGCAGCCCGCGGTTGACATCCCGCTACATGATACCTACTTCGTGGTCGGCCACTTTCACCTGATCATGGGAGTGGCCGCGATCTTTGGAATTTTTGCCGGAACGTATTATTGGTTCCCCAAGATGTTCGGCAGGATGATGAACAACACGATGGGCATCATCCATTTTGTATTCACGTTCATCGGCACGTATGCGATCTTCATGCCGATGCACTACCTGGGGATGGCAGGAAATCCGCGGCGCTACTCGCAATTTACCGAACTGAAGTTTCTGGCGCCACTCATTCCCGTTCACAAGTTCATTACTTTTGCAGCAGTGATCACCATTGCCGCGCAGCTGATCTTCATCTTCAATCTGTTCTACAGCATGTTTAAGGGAGAGAAGGCCACGGACAACCCTTGGGAAGCCACCACCCTGGAGTGGACAACCGCCACACCTCCGCCGCACGACAACTTTGGGGGAAAGACCCCGGTGGTGTACCACGGGCCCTACGAATACAGTGTTCCGGGCGCGGCTAAGGATTACATCATGCAAACCGATCCCACACCGATACCCGCGCATCACTAGATATGGCGACCTTGACTCCGACACTCACGATCAAGCAGCCGAAGGTCCGCGGCGGCGGCGGCGAGGGCACACCCCACTATCCGGGTGGCGATGGCCATGGGCGAAGTGCCGAGAACTTTCCCGATTACGGTGAGCGGCTCCGTCGATACCGACTGGGACTGGCAGTGGGCATTGCGCCCATTATTATGTTGTTCGTTGCCTTCACCAGCGCCTACATCGTCCGCTCCGGAATGGCTTCCTGGGATCCGAATGCAAACGGCTACGTGAATGACTGGTTTCCCGTAAGCCTGCCCACCCTCATCCTCGCGATCAATACGGTGATCCTGTTGGTGAGCAGCTTCACCATGGAGAAAGCTCGACGACAGGCGGCTACACAAGCTGCGCTTGCGCCGGTGACTTCCCTGCCCGGAATTGCCGCCGATGGAAGGCCAGCACCGTGGCTGACCATTACGCTTGTGCTAGGGATTGGCTTTCTGGTGGGACAAATACTGGCATGGCGGGAACTGGCGGCGCGCGGCTTCTTCCTTTCCACCGGCCCGAGTAGCTCGTTCGTTTACCTGTTGACGGGGATGCATGCTATGCACCTGGCGGGCGGGGTGCTGGCGTTGCTTTATTCGGAAGCCACTGGCTGGCTGCACAAACCCATTGAAGCGCGCCGAGTGGTGATTGACACCACCGCGCGGTATTGGCACTTTATGGCGCTGCTGTGGATTTACATCTTCGCCTTGATTCAAATTGCGCGCTAGGCGGATGGCGGGCTGCACATTTGTGGTTATCAGGAGACTGACAAGATGGCCGATGCGGTAGTCCAACACGGAGTAAGTGGGGTTTACGAGCCTTCGCTGTTTGGCACCTACTCAAAGAAAATCGGGATGTGGTTGTTTTTGCTGTCAGATTCCCTGACCTTTGGCGCGTTGTTGTTTGCCTATTCATATGGCCGCATCTCGACTCCGAACTGGCCGACGCCATTCGGCAAGGAGAGCATCGCCAACGCGACCATCATGACGGCGTGCCTGCTCTCCAGTTCGCTGACCATGGTGCTGGGTGTGCTGGCAGCAAAGCGGGGCGACCGCAAAGGCACGGCAAGGTGGATCCTGGCGACGATGTTCTTCGGCGCCGTGTTCGTGGTGCTGCACGCTCGGGAGTGGAACAACCTGATTCACGAGGGTCTTACTCCTTTTAACAATCCCTGGGCAGCGAATGTGCCACAGTTTGGGGGAACTTTTTTCACCCTGACCGGAATGCACATGCTGCACGTGACCATTGGCGTGATTTACCTCGGCGTAGTCGCTTTACGAAAGAAATTCTTGCCCATACTGCTGGTGCTTTGGGCGCTAGGTTTCTTCCTGACGCCGGCGGGCAGCGTGTTTCATTATGGTGTTCACGTGATACTGCTGGCCTTTGTGGTCTGCGCGCTGGTGCTCTTTCTGCACCCGAAGGACTATGACGATCACGACGTGGAGATCGCCGGATTATATTGGCACTTTGTAGATTTGGTGTGGATGTTTATTTTTCCGCTGGTGTATCTGATGTCCACCAAGATTGTTTAAACGGAGCCGAAGATCATGCATGTAGCCGCCAGACCGATCGCAGCAGCGCACGACGAAAGCAAGATGCCGTACTTTGTGGTTTGGGGCGTGCTGCTGGTTTTGACCGCCGTCGAAGTCGTGCTTGCTTACGAGCAGGTGTTCACCCCGCTGCACATGCTGGAAGTGCTGATGGCGCTGTCGCTGGTGAAGTCGGCGCTCATTATCGGCTACTTCATGCACCTGAAATTTGAGATCGCCCGGATGAAGTGGATCATGATGGTGGCCTTGGTGGCGTGCCTGACGTTGATGTTCATCTTTTTTGCGGATGCCTACCGGATTGTGAATCTGGGAGTAAGATAGTCCTGTGAGATTGCGCATACTATGGTTGGTATTGGCTGGGGCGCTGTGGACGTTGCCTGCGTTTGGCCAGGGCTGCGCCATGTGTTACCAGTCGGCGTTGGGCGCCAGCCCCAAGAGTCAGCGCGCGCTTACTAGAGGAGTAGGCGTGCTGCTGGTCCCGCCCGTGGGCATGATGAGCATTCTGGTTGGCGCTGGATTTATGTATGCGCGCAAGCGCGATCGCGCCGGCGAATAATTTCTACCAATTTCCTTCTTAGTTCTTGCCTGACAATCAGCTGCTGCTGCGATTCACACACTAAGTTACTTTCGCATCGCAATGTCATACAATTCGGCATCTTGGGAAAGGTAACCCAGCATGAAGAGATGGCACATTGTTAGCTTGACAATTGTGTGTCTTGCAATCGGAATGACGGCCCTCTTGGGCTGGTCGCCGGACACAGCCACCAAAGCCGGCGATGTGAACGAGGCCAGAGTGATTTCGGATACCACCGAGGGGAACAACTGGCTAATCAACGGGCGCACTTTCGACGAGCAGCATTTCAGTCCCCTGAAAGAGATCACCGATAAAAATATTGGCAAATTGGGTTTGGCCTGGGTCCTGGACATTGACAGCGGAATGGGCGTAGTCGCAGAGCCGATCGTCGTAGATGGCGTGATTTATATGAGCGAACCACTCTCCCGAGTGGATGCGGTGGATGCGGCGACCGGAAAATTACTGTGGCGATTCGATCCCAAGATTCGATTGAACTTAGCGATTAACGGTTCCTACTCGGCGCGAGTCAATGCCGGAGTGGCGGTGTGGGACGGCAAAGTTTTTGTCGGCACGGGCGATTGCCGGTTGATTGCCATAGATGCGGCTTCGGCAAAGCAATTGTGGGAGGCGACGGTTTGCGATCCGACACAGACCGGGATCACGGGGGCGCCTCATATCGCCAAAGGCAAAGTCTTGATGGGCTACAACGGTTCAGATGACGGCGTGCGCGGCTCTCTGGCTGCCTACGACGCCGAGACGGGAAAAGAAGCATGGCGCTTCTGGACGGTGCCCGGAGATCCTGCAAAAGGATTTGAGAACAAAGCCCTCGAAATGGCCGCCAAGACGTGGTCGGGTGACGAATGGTGGAAGATCGGCGGCGGTGACGTTTGGAATGCAATCACTTACGATGCCGAGACCAATCTGGTGATTTTCGGAACGGCCGGCGCAGGAGTGGATTACGGCGAGCTGTCACGCATCAAGGTGAGCGGGGACAAGCTGTTCGCGGGCTGCATCATTGCCGTAAATGCGGACACGGGTGAATACGCCTGGCATTTTCAGACCAGCGCTCCGGGCATGCAGACAGAGAACAACCACATCATGCTGGCCGATTTGGTCATAAACGGCGAGAAGCGGCACGTGGCCATGACGGTTCCGAAGAACGGCTTCTTCTACGTACTGGATGCGAAAACCGGAAAGCTGATTTCGGCGAAGCCGCTGGTGAACACGACCTGGGCCAAGTCGGTTGATTTAAAGACCGGGCGTCCGGTCGAAATCCCGCGATCGGCCGGCGGCGGAAAACAATGGACTGTCCACAACTGGTGGCCGATGAGCTACAACTCGCTGACGGGGCTGGTGTACGTCCCGACTACCGATCGAGGAGCGACAGCCAAAACAGTGGAATCGGGTGAGAGCATGAAGGGCCTGGTTGGCAGGCTCATGGCCTGGGACCCGGTGCGGCAGTCTGCACGCTGGTCGGCAGAAGAACAAATCGCGACTAACGGCGGGGTGATCTCGACGGCGGGCAATCTGGTGTTTCAAGGGCAAGGCACCGGCGAATTCGCTGCTTATGCGGCCGACAGCGGGAGAAAAGTTTGGTCGGTCAAGACGGGGTCGGCGATCGAGTCGATTCCCGTGACTTTTACCGTCAAGGGTGAACAGTACGTGGTGGTTCCGGTGGGATGGGGGTCAGGATCGAGACTGTTCGCTCCGGCCAGCACCATGGCGACCCCGCAATCGAAGCGTGGGCCGGTGCGATTGCTGGCTTTTAAGTTAGGCGCGACCATGCCCTTCCCAACCCCGGCTGATATCGTTCCGCCGGTGCCGAAACCGCCGCCGCAAACCGCGAGCAAAGAAGTGATCCGCAAAGGCGAGATGCTTTATGGAAAATTCGTTTGTGATGGATGTCACTCGCCGGGAACCGACGGAAGCGGCGCCTGGACGCTCAACGGAGCGGTGCCGGACCTGCGCTATGCGCCCGCCGATGTTCACCGCGATTGGTATCCCATTGTGCTAGGCGGCAGCCACTGGGACCAGGGAATGCCGGGTTTTGCGAATCCTCCCAAGTTCGCATTTCCCAGCGCGAAAATGACGGTGGAAGACGCGGATGCGATCCATGCGTATGTGATTGACCAATCGTGGAAGGCTTACAGAGGTGAGCAAGCGAAAGCTCACACTAAGAGGGAGAACTATTAGATCCTCAGCGGCTAAAAGCAGGTTCTTTGAGCCCACCTCCCGGCCGATTTATAATAGAAAGATTCAGCAGCCCTCCTGATCGCACTAGATGAGGTGCACTCCGCCTCCACGCAAGCGCTGCTGCTTCAGGCATGTCAACCGACAGCATTGTTGTTCGTGGGGCCCGGGTCCATAACCTCAAGAACATTGATTTTGAAATTCCGCACAACACCCTAACGGTGGTGACCGGAGTCTCCGGCTCAGGGAAATCCTCGCTCGCCTTTGACACCGTTTACGCCGAAGGCCAGCGGCGCTATGTGGAGTCGCTCTCGGCGTACGCGCGGCAGTTCCTGGAGCGCATTGAGAAACCTGACGCCGACGTAATTGATGGCATCGCACCGGCGGTCGCTATCCGCCAGAAAAACACGACGCGCAATCCCCGTTCCACGGTCGCGACGGCGACGGAGATTTACGACTACCTGCGGCTGCTGTTTGCGCGCGTCGGCCGGACGTATTGTCTGCAATGCGGCGCCGAAGTAAAGAAAGATACCGTTGACGAGGTCGCCGAGGCCATCCTGCGGTTGGATGAAGGCACACGGCTGAATGTGCTGTTTCCATTGGAGTCGCGGGCGCCAGTTCCCTCCTCTGAAAAGACTTCAGAAAAACGTCACCGGCGCAAAGCCACCCGTGAGCAAAGCGCCGCTGAGGCCGATGTGCTCAAGGCCCGGTTATTTGAACTGCGCAAGCGTGGATTCAATCGCTTGTATCAGGATGGGCAAGTGTTTGAGTTCTCCACGCCGGAGTCGCTGTTGGAGATTAATTTCAACAAACCAGTCTTTATTTTGGCGGACCGGCTGACAGTCTCGGCGGATGCACGATCGCGAATTGTGGACGCGGTTGAAAGCTGCTATCGGGAATCCGGTGAAGTCATCTTTGAAACAGCGCCGCGCGATGATAAGCCGTCTGAGCGCTTTCGCTTTGCGCAACGGTTTGAGTGCAAGCGTTGCAATCTGCGCTACGAAGAGCCGGAGCCACGGCTGTTCTCGTTCAACAACCCCTACGGCGCATGTCCCCGCTGCCAGGGTTTCGGGAACACCATTGATTTCGATCTGGACCTGGTCATTCCTGACAAGAGCCGTACCCTGGCCGAGGGTGCGATTGAGCCCTGGACCAAGCCGAAGTACCGGCCTCTCTTCACCGAGCTAAAACGCTTTGCCAAACAGCGGGACATTCCGCTGGATATCCCCTGGGAGCACCTAGACCCCGATCTGCAGCAGGTAGTGATCGAAGGCGAGGGACGCTATGGTGGCATTCGCGGCTTCTTTGCTCACCTGGAACGCAAGAAATACAAGCTGCACGTACGGGTGTTCTTGAGCCGGTATCGCGGATATTCAACCTGCGCGACCTGCGGCGGGGCACGGCTGCGGCCAGAGGCGCGCCAGGTGCGGATTGCAGGGAAAAACATCTGCGAAGTTTGCAGTATGACCGTGGAAGCAGCGACCCGATTTTTCTCTGGGTTGGAGCTGAGCCGACAGGAAAGCGAGATTGCCGACAAAATACTGGAAGAGCTAAGGGAGCGATTGCGCTTCCTGAACGATGTCGGGCTCGAGTATTTAACCCTCGACCGGCTGTCGTCCACGCTCTCGGGAGGCGAGGCGCAGCGAATTCAGCTGGCGACCTCGCTCGGCTCGCGTCTGGTGGGAACACTGTACGTGCTCGACGAGCCTTCAATTGGGCTACACAGCCGTGATACGCACCGGCTGATTCATATACTGCAGAGTCTTCGGGACCTGGGAAACACAATTTTGGTGGTGGAGCACGATCCCGAGATCATGCGCGCCTCCGACACCATTCTGGATCTGGGGCCAGGAGCAGGCGAGCACGGCGGCAAAGTCGTGGCCAGCGGAACCTATGATCAGATCAGGCGCATGTCGCATTCGCTTACCGGGCGCTATTTGGGCGGCGAGCTGCGAATCCAGTTGCCGAATGTGCGCCGCAAACCGGGGCCGCAGCAGATCAAAATTCGGGGGGCGCGGGCCCACAATTTGAAGAACCTCGACGTCACCATCCCGCTGGGGATGGTTGTGGCCGTGACCGGAGTCTCAGGCTCCGGCAAGTCAACCCTGGTGCACGATGTGCTGTACCGGGCGCTGGCGGCCGCAAAGAAGACCGGCAATGGCAGCGGTCCTGAGGTCGGCAGTGTGGAAAGGGTAGAAGGGGCCGAGTTCATTGACGACGTGGTGCTGGTGGATCAGTCGCCGATCGGCCGCACGCCGCGGTCGAATCCGGTAACGTACATCAAGGCCTTCGACGCTATTCGCGACTTGTTCGCTTCTCTGCCGGAATCGAAAAAACGAGGCTTCAGCGCGGGCCATTTTTCGTTCAATATCCCCGGCGGGCGATGCGATACCTGCGAAGGCGATGGTACGGTCACGGTAGAGATGCAGTTCCTGGCCGACGTAGAACTGGTCTGCGAAGAATGCAAGGGCACGCGCTACAAACCGCAGGTACTGGATATCCGATATCGCGGCAAGAATATTCATGAGGTGCTGAACCTCACGGTCAAAGAAGCGCTGCAATTTTTCGCCACCGTGCCGAAGATCACGGAAAAGTTGCGCGTGCTGGAAGAGGTCGGGCTGGGATATCTGCGGCTCGGACAATCGGCGACTACGCTCTCCGGAGGCGAGGCCCAGCGCATGAAGCTGGCGGCGCACCTGCAGCCGCGCACGCTGCTGCGCTCGATGCCTGAAAGCAGCCGCAAGCGGCACCGCGTGCTCTACATTTTTGACGAACCGACGACAGGCTTGCACTTCGATGACGTAAGCAAGCTTTTAGCTGCGTTCCGTCGCCTGATTGATGCCGGCGGTTCGGTGCTGGTCATCGAACATAACCTGGATGTGATTAAAACAGCCGACTGGGTGATTGACCTGGGGCCGGAGGGCGGGGACCGAGGCGGCGAACTGGTCGCCGTGGGAACACCGGAGACCATCGTCAAGAACTCCAAGTCATACACCGGAAAGTGGCTGGCGCGCGTTCTAAACGGGAGTAGCGTCTCTGGCGGAAATGGGCGCAGGTAAACAGTTCGTGCTGTATCTGGCGGCGGGGATGCTGCTCGCGGAAGCGGGAGCTATAGCGCAGAACACCGGCAGGACGGTGCGAAGGCATCGAGTAGCGGCGGAGAGCGCGGCCAATCCTCCGGAATTGGTACAGGCGGAAGCTGCCCTGGATAAGAACGACTATTCCGGAGCCGAGCCGCTGCTGAAGCAAGTAGTGGAGCGTGACGCCGGCAACTATCGTGCCTGGTTTGACTTGGGATATGTCTACACCGCTACCAACCGGAACCAGGAGGCGATCGCGGCCTATCGCAAATCGGTAGGCGCAAAGCCGGATGTATTTGAGTCGAATTTGAACCTGGGCCTGTCGCTGATCAAGGCCAACAATCCAGAGGCCGAGCAGTATTTGCGTAACGCCACTCAGTTGAAGCCCTCCGCGCAGCCGGAACGTGAAATGGAGCGGGCCTGGCTCTCGCTGGGCAAGGTGATTGAATCCACCAAGCCCCGCGAAGCCGTAGAGGCGTATCTCGAAGCGGCTAAGGCTCAGCCCAAAGATCCGGAGCCACATCTTTCTGCGGGCGCGGTGTTAGAACGGCAGAACGACTTCGGAGGCGCAGAGCGAGAATACAAGCAGGCGGCCTTATTATCCCCCAATGCCGCAGAGCCTTTAGCGGGATTAGTAAACGTTTACATAAAGTCAAGACGCCTGCCGGAGGCGGAAGAAGCTCTGCGCCGCTATTTGGTGACGCAGCGAAAAGACGGACAAGCTCACATCCAGTTGGGCCATGTGCTTGAGGCACAAGGCAAGCACGAGGAATCAATTTCGGAACTCGAGCAAGGCATTGCCATAACGCCCGACGACGCTGATGCGGCGCGCGAGCTCGCGTCTGCTTACGAAAATGCGGCCAAGTATGAGAAAGCCGAGGCGCTGTACCGTTCTCTCCTGCAAAGACACGGTGATGATCCGGCTCTGCATTTTGGTTTGGCATCGGCTTTGATTCGCCAATATAAATACGTCGATGCTGAGCCTGAATTGCTAGCGACATTGAAACTCAAGCCGGACTTCTCTGCTGCTTACGGGGACCTTGCAGTCACGGCGGCGGAAAACAAGAATTACGAGCTGGCGCTGAAGGCCCTGGATGCACGCGCCCGTTTTCTTCCGGAGAATCCCGGAACCTATTTTCTTCGCGCCACCACGCTGGACCATTTGAAAATGTTCAAACCAGCCGCGGAAAACTATCGTCAGTTTCTGGCGCTTTCGGATGGCAAGAACCCGGAGCAGGAATGGCAGGCAAGGCACCGGCTGATCGCCATTGATCCTAAAGGACAATCAGCCCCCAAGAGAAAGTCGGCAGCGAAATGAAAGTGCCGGCCCAAGGGCTCGTTGCAGTAGCGCTGGTGCTTGCCTCGGTGACGACGGCCTGGGCGCGCGACGAGAGCTTGGATGACCTCAAGGCGAAATTGAAGTCGGCCACCGTAGCGGACCAGCCCAAGATTTGCCTGACCATAGCCAAGCGGCAACTTGAGGCAGCGGACAAGGCATTTTCTGCCGGCAAATTTTCTGAGGGCAAGACGCTCGTGGAAGAGGTAGTCTCTTACGCGCAGCAGGCAGGCGACGCTTCCCTGAAATCCCGCAAACACATGAAGGACACGGAAATTGAAGTGCGGAAGTTGTCCAAACGGCTGCGGGACATCACTCCTACCTTGGACATCGAAGACCGGCCCCAGATGCAGCAGGCCGTGGAACGTTTGGAACACATCAGGACCGAACTGTTGATGAGCATGTTCTCCAAGAACTGAGTTTGCAAGGACTGACTTTGCAAGGATTAAATCATGAAAGTGTCACTTGAACGATTGCGCGGGCCTATTCTGGTGATGTTGTTGGCGATAGTTCCGGCGTGGGCGCAACAACGGGACCCGCTGAATCCCGCGGAAGTGGACGAGATGCGCGAGGCCACTCAAGAGCCTGAGAAGCGCCTCAAGCTGATCTTGAAGTTTGCCCGCGCCCGCTTGGACGCCATAGATCGGGCACGTGCCGACACCAAGACAAGCGCTGGCGATAAGACAACCCAGGTGCACGATCTGCTGCAGGATTTTGTGGTCATTTACGACGAACTGGGCGACAACCTGGATATGTATCGCGAACAGAGCGCCGACCTCAGAAAACCACTGAAGGACGTGATCCAAGGCGATGCTGAATTCCGCGCCCGTCTCCACAAACTCAAGGAGAGTTCTACCCCGGACGAGGGGAAGGAAGATGAATTCGTGTTAACCAGTGCAATTGATAGCGTGAACGATGGCTCCGTGGAGCATCGCAAACTCTTAGAAGAACAGAATGCAGCGCCAAAGAAGAAGAAGTAACTTCAGTGGGCAGTGGCCAGTTCTAGTCCGAGTAGAATAGTCGGGAGCCTCACGTATCACAAATAGGAACTCAGACAGTTGTCCGATAAGCTCCTCTTAATTTTCCAGGAAAGCTACCGTGATCTGCGTCCGCGGGCGCCGATGCCGGAAATCGTGGTGGAGTTCTTCGCGTTCGCCAACATCAATAACACCATCCGGCTGCGCAGGGACAGGCTGCTGGTGCGACTTTCTGACCTGTTGGAAGGCGCTCCGGAGGCGGTTGTACGGGCGATTGCGCATATTCTCCTGGCGAAGATGTATCGCAAGCCGATTGAGCGGGCACACGCCACCCGTTACCGGAAATACATTTCAAGTCACGAAATCAGCAAGAAGGCGAATTTGCTGCGGCAGCTGCGCGGGCGCAAGCAGATTCACTCCGCCCGCGGGCATGTTTATGACCTGGATGAGATCTTCGAAGAGCTGAACCGGCGTTACTTCTACGGACTGATGGCACGTCCGCAACTCACCTGGAGCCGCGATCACGCGCGCAACAGCCTGGGGCACTACGATCCGGCGCACAACACCATTGTGATCAGTCGCGTCTTCGACCATGCCCGGGTCCCGCGACATGCGGTGGAGTACATTCTGTATCACGAGATGCTGCACTTGAAGCATCCCGTCAAATTGCGCGGAAGCCGGCGCTGTGTGCATTCCGCGGAATTTCAGGCCGAAGAGAAGATGTTCCCTCACCTGGAGCAAGCCAAGGAGTTTCTGAAGCGTCTTTGAGAAGAATCCGCCCTCAGGCTGCCAGCTCGGGGACCGGCTGCTCTTCAAGGCCGCTAAACATGGCGAGGCTTTCGCAGGTGGCCTCGACTCGGAAGAGAGGCACGGTTGAGGTGGCTAGGCGAGCTTTGTGGGGTTGTTCGCCCGTCATGTAATCACAGTCCAGGCCCTCGGCCAGCGACTGACGAGTAGCCTCGAATAACAGCACTACACCGGGCGAGAAGTGGGCCCACTGGTGATCGTAGTAGATGGTGTAGAAACGGCGGGTCGGTCCATCGCGGAAGGTAACCAGAGCGGCCACAAGGCACTCATCGCGACGTAGAGTGTAAAGATCGCAACTCGTCGGGTCCAGATTCGCCGCCGCAGTGATGAAGCTGAGGCGCGCCGGATCGCGGAAGAGGCTGCCAGGAAGCTGGTCAGCTTTTAGCTGATAAACGTGCCGCAAGCTCTCTGGCGAGGGTGCGTTCTGACGAGAGAAATGGACACCTTGCCGCTCCAGCCGACGGCGACACCGGCCCAGACGGTTGTGATTGGCCGCGAACTGCTCTGCATTTCCCACATCGCTGAGCAGCACGCAAGGCGCATTGACGAATGGCTGGGGCCGGAGATCGTCCCAGGGGCTGCGCCTGGTCGCGCCACGAAGCGCGGTGAAGAACAGGGGCAGGCGCAATCGGGCTAACTCCTGCCAAGCACGCCGCAGCACTTCGGGATCACCTAAATGGAGCACGTCACGATAATCAAAAAGGGCTTCGCCGAGCAGCGTGAGCCCGTAGTCGGCAATGGCGGCCGGAATGATGGCGGCGCCGGAATCGCTTTCCGCGCACACTACGTAGGGGTCTTCGCGAGCGGGAAACCTGCTTGCGACCAGCCGGTTCCAGGCGAAGCTTTGGAATAAAGTGCAGGAGTTGGATTTCTCAAGACGCTCCCAGAGAGGACGGAAGGAATCCATCTCCTCCGCCGAGCGTGCGATTCTGATTTTGACCAAAGGCCGCACTCCAACCCGCAACAGCTTAGAAGCGGATGGGGTGCGACTGGATGTTCGAGGCTTTTTTGCGCAGGATGAATGCGGATTTCGGGTAAACAGCGACCGCGCGTGGGCGCACTTCGCTGTAAGCGCGTTGACGTTCCGCTCCGCCCAAGGGTATCCTGTATCTAGTTGAAAATGAAATTCATTTTCAAAATCGCCGGTAAGGGCTTGGAGCCAATGTTGTGATAGACGCCTTCATAATTACGCTGCGTGAGGGAGTGGAGGCGGCGCTTATTGTTGGCATCACAGTCGCCTACCTCGCCAAAATCAACCGGCCGGAGTTGCGCCGGGTGGTCTACGCCGCTTTAGCTTCAGCCGTTGTGGGCAGCATCGGCGCAGCGGTGATTGTCTCCCGCTTTAACCTCAACCAGGACATTTTTGAAGGTTGGGTCATGCTGGTGGCTGCGTTCTTCGTGGTAACCATGGTGATCTTCATGATGAAGACCGCCCGCAGCCTAAAAGGCAAGATCGAAGGAAAAGTTGGTCTGCTCGCAGACCGGGGCTCGCAAGTAGGATTGTTCCTGTTTGTCTTCCTGATGGTTTTGCGCGAGGGGGTTGAAACGGTCCTTATTCTTTCCGCGGTCACGCTGAATTCAACCGAGCTGATGAGCGTCATCGGAACCCTGCTGGGTGTGGCGATGGCCGTGGTCTTCTACGTGATGTTCGTGAAGGGTTCAGTTCGCATCAACCTGGGCAAGTTTTTCCGCGTCACCAGCGTGATCCTGTTCTTTGTAGCGCTGCAACTGGTGATCTCCGGACTACACGAGCTTTCGGAGAATGGCGTGCTGCCCTCGAGCAAGCGTGAAATGGCGCTGATCGGGCCGATCGTGCGCAACGATGTTTTCTTCTTCGTAACCATTCTGGCTCTGGCGGCGCTGATGGTGCTCTTCGAAGTGCAGCGGCGCGCGCCGGTGCCGGCTGCTGTTTCAGGAGCCGAGCGGCGCAAGGCCATGTGGAGCGCGCGGCGCGAACGGCTATGGATGGTTTCCGTGTACACCAGTTCTTTTCTTTTCATCATGCTGGTGACAGCGGAATTCATTTACGCCAAGAGCACCACTTCCCTCTCGCCTGCCACCGAGGTTACTTTCGCGAATGGTGAAGCGCGCATTCCGCTCGCGCAACTTGCCGACGGCGATCTGCACCGCTACGTGGCGACAGAGAATGGTGTGCCTGTACGTTTCTGGCTGTATCGCAAACCTGACGGCAATGTCGCGACCGTGTTGGACGCCTGCGAGATTTGCGGCGGCGTGGGCTTCACCAAAGGTCCGCACGGGATAGTCTGCAAGAACTGCGCGGCGCCGGTTAATCCGCAGACTGTCGGCCAGCCAGGAGGCTGCAATCCCATCCCGCTCAAGGCCACGGTGACTGCCGACAGGGTGGTGATCCAGGAGTCAGAGGTGGCAGCCGGCGCTCGCCATTTCCTGAAATAACGTGTTCGGTCGGCTCCTTTTCGAATCCTTTCGGCGGCAGCAGCGCCGCAAATTGCTCGCCGGAGTCGCCATTGCGCTGGGGGTCTCGGTGGCGACGGCCATCATTGCAGTGGCCACTGACATCGGAGACAAAATCAACCGCGAGCTGCGCGGCTATGGCGCCAACCTGGTCATTACTCCGCAGGCGGACACCCTGGATGTGGAAATCGGCGGGGTCAACCTCAAGCCGCCCAGCGATGGAGCTTTTCTCAGCGAAGCAGACCTCCCCAAAATCAAAGGAACGTTCTGGCGAAATAATATTCTGGGTTTTGCGCCCCTGCTGCCGGTGCGCGTAAAACTCAAAGCCACGGGTCATGAGCAGGATGTCGAGCTGCTGGGAACTTATTTCAACAAGCAACTCAAGTATGGGCAAGATACCTTCACCTCGGGGGTGACCAAGACCAATTCCTGGTGGAGAGTCAATGGCGCCTGGCCGGATGACAATTCTCACGACGTGCTCCTCGGCGAGCGCCTGGCGGAGCGGGTCGCAGTCAGCGCGGGTGGGACGGTCGATATAAATGGAAGCAACACCCGTGTTGCTGGCGTGCTTTCAAGCGGAGGCGCAGAGGATGAACAGATTGTGGCGCCACTCGCCATGGCGCAGGAGATCATCGGTCACCCTGGAGCAGTGCGGCGGGTCTATGTCAGTGC
The DNA here is from genome assembly GCA_035651655.1 of Terriglobales bacterium. Lineage (NCBI taxonomy): Bacteria > Pseudomonadati > Acidobacteriota > Terriglobia > Terriglobales > Terriglobales bacterium. The sequence goes on along the minus strand of DASRFG010000037.1, from coordinate 65,078 downwards.
ATTGACCAAGCCAGAAGACGCATTTGCCCGCCGCGATCCAAGAACCCTCGCCGGTCCCACTTTCGATCGCTGGTATTGCTCCCCATACGCGCGTTCAATCGCCTATCAACTCGGCGAAGCGATCCCCCATTCGCACGTGGAGCAAATCCGCCAGGTAGCGCAAACCGAAGGTACGGTATTGGCTCGCATCAAGGGACTGATGCTGCTGGTTACCTTGGCGGCGTTGCTGGCGTCGGGGCTGGCAGTTTCCGCGGCCATGGCTACCGCGCTGTTTGAACGCCGCAGCGAAGTTGGGTTGATGAAGGCTTTGGGCGCGGCGCACCGGTCCGTGGCGGCCCTGTTCTTTGCTGAAGCGGCCTTGCTGGCGCTGCTGGGAGGGGGCGTGGGCTTCTTCTCTGGCGGCATTCTGGCGCGTGAAATTGGCCGCAGCATCTTTGGATCGCAAATCTCAGTCCAACCGGTTCTCTTGCCTGTCATTCTGGCCATTGCCGCGCTGGTGACATTCGGCGGAAGCGCAATCGCAGTTCGCCGCGCGGTGCGGGTTGATCCGGCAATCGTGCTGCGAGGCGACGCATGACCGGATCGCGCGTACGCACGGGATTGCAACCGCGCTCCAAGATGTTTGTGCGCATGTTACTCCGTGGGGCATTGGTGCGGCGCGGGAGAGCGCTTTCGGCACTCCTGGCAGTAGTGGTAGCGGCCGCGGCAGCAACGGCCATGCTCACCGTGTACCAGGATGTGCAGGCGAAGCTGGGAATAGAATTTCGCAGATACGGTGCGAACATCGTGGTGGTGGCAAAGCAAGGACAAGCCCTGCCGCCGAGCACGTTGAGCAGGGTTCAAAAGGCGCTCGATGGGCGTGGCATTGCAGTACCGTTCGCATACGTGGTGGCGAGCACCAGCAACGGATCGCCAATCGTGGTGGCGGGAACAGACATGAGTTCCGTGCAGCAGCTGGACAGTTGGTGGTCGGTTACAGCCTGGCCAAAATTGAGTGGCGATGCCCTGGTGGGAAATCGCGCAGCAGCGGTCGTCAGCGCACAGGACCATGCTTTTGAATTGAAGTTCCAGGGCCGGAGCACCCGGCTGAATCCGGTGGGAACTTTGCAAACCGGCGCCGCGGAAGACAGCCGTATATATGTGGCGCTGCCTGATTTTGTGGCTTGGACAGGAGTTGAGCCCTCGGTCGTTGAGGTAGCCGCAAACGGGAGCGCAGCCGAAGTAAACGCCACGATTGCCAGAATCGCCCAGGCGGCGCCCGAGGTGGAGGTACGTCCGGTACGGCAGATTGTAGAGGCGGAAGGCCGGGTGCTGGGGAAGACTCGGTCGGCGCTGCTGGCATCGGCGATTCTGATCATCATTACCGCGGCCCTCTGTCTAGTGGCCACGCTGACCGCGTGGGTGCTGGATCGTCGGCGCGATTTCGCCGTCATGAAGGCGCTCGGAGCTTCCGAACGGCTGGTAGGTGGCTTCTTCGCAACCGAAGCAGTGTCATTGGGGGCAGTGGGAGCGCTGCTGGGATTTGTGATTGGAGTCGGGGTTGCTGAATGGATCGGCCGCGCCAACTTTCATGCCGACATTATGCCCCGGTTCGCCGTCCTTCCTGTTGTGTTCGCAGGAAGCATCGCTGTGGCGCTTCTCTCCGCCCAATTGCCGCTGGTGCTATTGCGACGGGTACAGCCTGCCGCTATCCTGAGAGGAGAGTAATTGGGGCAGCTTAAGTAATGATTCGTCTGCAAAAAGTGAGCAGGGTCTATCCGGCGACCGCCGATGCCAGCGGCGAGATCCGCGCTTTGGACGACGTAACCCTGCTGGTGCCACCGGGCGAATGGCTGGCGATCATGGGGCCTTCGGGGTCTGGGAAATCCACGCTGGTCAACCTGATCGGCTGTCTTGATCGTCCCACCTCGGGAGAGATCTGGCTGGATGGGCAAAACGTGGCCGCGATGAGCGGAGCAGAATTGAACCGCGTCCGCGCGGAAAAGATTGGTTTCATCTTCCAGCAATATCATCTGATTCCCTACCTGACGGCCGTCGAAAACATCATGCTGGCGCAATACTTCCATAGCATGACTGACGAGCAGGAAGCGCTGGCGGCGCTAGAGCGGGTGGGGCTGAAGGACAGGTCGCGGCACCTTCCCGCGCAACTTTCGGGTGGCGAGCAGCAGCGGGTATGCATCGCGCGCGCCTTGATCAATGATCCCAAGATCATCCTTGCGGATGAGCCAACTGGGAACCTGGACGCGCAGAATGAAGAAATCGTCCTACGCTTGCTGCGTGAGCTGCACAAGCAGGGCCGCACCATCATCATGGTCACCCATGACTCGATGGTGGCGAGTCTCGCCGACCGCAGGGTTGAATTGCATCATGGGCGTATTGCAACCGAGTCTCTCGCCATGTCCGATGAAGAGCAGTTCGATGAAGTGCTGGAAGAGATCTGGGTGATTGAAGAGCACGGCGAGCAGGCGGAACTGGGGTTGCTCGAAGTTCATGGCGGGGTTCCGGTGACGATCGCGCTGGAAAAGATGGTTGAACTGGGACTGGTGGTAACTTCGCCGCATCCGCCGATTGTGCACGGCCACAAAGCGGTGATCAATCCCTGCCATGATGCGCTGGGTCACGTGTCGCAGACGGCGGGCGACGGCGCCATGGTGATCGCCTTTACACCGCGTGGCAGGCAGCGCGCTCAGGACGTCATACGGCGACATCGCCTGGCGGAGCTGCTATTCACCGAGAGCCTGGGAATGGACAACCAGGCGGAAATTGAAGAGCAGGCCTGCAAGTTCGAGCACATTCTCTCGCCGGAAGCCACCGACAGAATCTGTACTTTCCTTGGACACCCTCGCGCTTGCCCGCACGGAACACCCATTCCTCCGGGCGACTGCTGTGCGGCCCGAAGCGTGGCTTCTGACACCATCCACGTGGCGCGAATCGTAAAGTAAGCTCAATTTTCTGAGCCCGGATTGAGCGGCGGGACATGTCACCAGCCATGGTGATGTCCGTCACAACGTAATCTTTCGCCCTTCGCATACTCTGAAAGGCGTTGGAGGTCGGGTAATTGGCGGCAGGGATCGTTTCGGGAACGCTTCTAAACGCGGAAGCGTCTGCGATCAAATGTTATCCCAAATACGAATTTTAGAGCTTTCGGGTTGCACGCCGATTATCTTGGTTGTACCGAATCCAACTTTTTAGTTGCCGGCAAAGTTGTGCGCACCGGCTGGGCCCCAGTTTCACAAACGCATCCCCGAGGTGGAGGCGACGATGAAGCTACTCAGGCGGGCGGCGATTTCAACTCTGACACTGGCCAGCTTGGCCTGGGCGGGGACGCTTCTCGGGGAGAAATCACAGTCGCAAGCAGCCGGCAATGGACCTGCAAGCTCTTCCGCTTATGTGGGCGCGGACACCTGCAAGACCTGCCACGAAGAGGAATTTAAATCCATCCACGGCACGCCACACTCTGAGAGCGTGCTCAAGCTGAAGGGCGGCGGCGAAGCCCATTCCTGCGAGACCTGTCATGGCCCGGGTGCGGCGCACGCAGAAAGCGGCGGCGACGTCAGCAAGATCATCCGCTTTCCCAAACTTTCCACCGCAGAGGCTGACAAAAGGTGCCTGAGTTGCCACCAGAGCGGATCTCTAGAGCACATTAACTTCGAACGCTCATCGCATGCTAAGAACGATGTCGGTTGCCTGAGCTGCCATTCACCCCACCACGCAAACACCCCCCAATTCCTATTGAGCAAGGCGCAACCGGGGTTGTGTTATGGCTGCCACTCTCCCGCAAAGGCGGATTTTTCCAAGCCCTTCCGGCACCGCGTGGACCAGCATTTGATCGAGTGCAGCGACTGCCATAACCCGCACGGAACTTTCGGCGACAAGCAATTGCGAAGCGCCCGGACGCAGCAGCAAGTTTGCGTAAATTGCCACGTGGAGAAGCAGGGGCCCTTCGCATTCGAGCACGTGCCGGTCAAGACGGAGAGATGCGAAAGTTGCCACACCCCGCATGGCTCCACTAATCCAAGAATGCTGCGCGTAAGCCAGGTCAACCTGCTCTGCCTGCAATGCCATTCAGCGATCGCGAACAGTGGAATCCCGGGGACCCCAAGTTTTCACAACCAGGCGCAGAAGTACCAGGCGTGCACCATGTGTCACACGCAAATTCACGGGTCGAACTTTAATGAATTCTTTTTTAAATAGACGGGCAACGGTGGGTGGATTCCCAGGCAGGATGCAGGAGGCGATTCATGAACCATGATCATCTGCTACGGGTTGCGTTGTCCTGTTGTCTATTGAGCGCTCTGAACCCGGTTGCCTGCGCACAGTCATCCTCATCCCCAAAAACTGCGCCGCAGGCAAGCACGGCTGCGGAAAACGAGGGCATAGAGTCCGGCAACTATCGGGTCCAGCAATCCATCGAGATGGGCTATCGCTTTACGGATACCAGCGGAAGCGACGCTGTCTATAACACCTTCGTCAATCTTCAAAGCGGGCCACGAATTTTCGAACAGAGCCTGTCCATGCGCTCACTCGAGCACACGGGAGCGCTATTCGACAGTTTAAGTGTCAGCAGTTTCGGCTGGGGTGGGGATCCCAACGATGCAGCCCGGCTGCGAGCTTCAAAGTTCAAGTGGTATGACGTGAATGCGAGTTTCCGCCGCGACCAGAATTATTTCGATTACGATCTTTTTGCGAATCCGCTAAACCCTCCGGGATTGAATTTAGGCATCACCGTCAATCAATCGCCACACAGCTTCTACACCGTCCGCAAAATGGGAAATGTGGACCTGACCGTACTGCCACAATCCCGGGTTACATTTCGTTTTGGCTACTGGCGCACGGGTGTCTCCGGACCATCTTTCAGCAGTCTGCATACCGGCACCGATGCACTTCTGTATCAACCTTGGGACGTTTCGTCAGATTCTTACCGCTTCGGCGGAACGGTGAAAACAGAAGATCGCAAGAGCAGCCTCAGTTTTGACCAATTCCTACAGTATTCGCGGGACGACCGCGATCGCGGTCTGGCGCCCTTCGCCACCTTCCCGCTGCCGAACGGCTCCCCGGTGGAATTGGGACTACCGTGGAACACAAGAGCCGGGCAGCCCTGCGCCACGCCCTTAGTGGGCGGCTTTGTATTTCCACGGTGTAATGGATATTTCGGCTACAGTCGCGTCCAGCGGGCGCGAGCCACGGCCCCTAGCAGCCAGTTGAGCTTTGTCACGAGAGCCATTCCACGTTTGGATCTGGTAGGGCGGGTGGGGTACAGCTGGTCGGACCTGAATTCGCCATTGTTGGAAATGTTCAATGGACGCGAAAGTCGCACTAACTTGCGGCAGTCAATTAGCAAGTCCAGCAGCAGTTCCAGGTCAATTACAACGACCGTGGAGAGCGGCGCAACTTTCCGGGTGACTGAGAAGTTCCACATCTCCGACACATTTCGGTTTAATAATTTCCGGATTCCGGGCGCGTTTGCATTGTTACAAAATGATTCTTTTGGCACCTCCCTTCTGGCCACGCCGGCGGTATTTCCGGATAAGAAGCCTACGCACACTTCCAGTTCCGGCCCGGACATAGTTTCCGAGCTGTTCAATCGGTTTCTGGGGCAGAACGAGAAAGTAAATGAATTCGACGTGGAGTACGACTTCTCGGCGCGTGTAGGAGCGCGTGTAGGTTACCGATTCCGCCATCGGCTGGTGCATCACTCGGATTTAGCTACGGCATTGGGGAACGTGTTCTTCCCTTCTCGTCCAAATCGTGGTCAGTGTGCGGGATTGCCACTCAACCCCGACGGAAGCTGCACCTTTACAGGAGTGTTCAAGTCGGGTGACGATCTGACCGAAATCAACGAGCATGCGGGGATATTCGGGCTGTGGTTGAGGCCAATCGACAACTTGCGGGTCAGTCTGGATGCCGACTTCATGTCAGCCGATAATATTTTGGTACGCATTGACCCGCGGCATCAGCGGCAGTACCGCGCCAATGCCAATTACACACCGCGGCCGTGGCTCACGCTTGGGGCGGCATTGAACCTGCTAGAACGGCGTGATCCCCTTTCTGAGATCCAATTCAACGGGCACAACCGGAATCTGGGACTTACCGCAATGTATGGGCGGAACGAGCGGTTCGGACTGGACTTCGATTACAACTACAACAATTACTCGCAAAACGAGAATATCTGCTTTATTGGTACTTTCGTGCCGCCTGGAAGCAGCACATGCCCGGAAGATGCTACTCTGCTGCAAACCTTCGGCTTTTATCACAACATAACGCATTCCGGTTCGGCTTCAGTGCGCTTCCAACCAGTCAAACGTGTAACCACCCATGTGGGGTATGGAATCGTCAGTACGAATGGCAGCACCCTGATCTTGGATCCACTGCAGCCAGTGGGACCCTTGAGCTTCAACTATCACCGTCCATTAGCTGGGGTTGAAGTCAATCTCGCGAGACATGTGGACGGGATTGTTGGTTGGAACTACTATGATTATGATGAGAGGTCGCTGGTCGGGCCTACACTGCCGCGAAAATTTCATTCGAACCTGGCGACCATCTCAGCACGGTATTCATTTTGATGGGACCACGATTTCTCGAAACCAGAGGCATAAAGATGAGGGTACTTGCTACAGTTGTCATCTCCGCGGCTGTACTTACGGGACTATCGCTACCCTCGATGGCAGCTGATGTGGCGGATCTTTACAAATCAAAATGTGCGGCGTGTCACGGCGTGGATGGCAGCGGAGAAACTCCCGCTGGAAAAAAACTGGAGGTACGCGACCTTCGGTCGGCTGACGTGCAGAAGCAGAGCGATGCCGAGCTCAATGCCATGATTGCTAATGGAAAAAAGAAGATGCCGGCCTATTCCGACAAGCTGAGCGCACAGCAGATCCAAGATTTAGTGAAATACATTCGCAATCTCAAGAAATGAGAGGCACGCGAAGTAAGAGGCGGGCCGACCTCCTCCGGCTTCTGCCCAGGACTCAGAACAGGCCAAACGACCACCAGACGAATGGAACCCAAACTGAGCGGAAAAGGTAAGTGGGTGTTGCTGGCAGTTCTGGGAGTGGCTCCAGCATTACTTTCGCTGGCAACGTTCGATCTTTCATTCCAAAGAGCGGAAACCTTGAGTTTTTGCTCAAGCTGCCACACCATGACTCCCTGGGTCGCCGATCTGACCGACCCGCATTCCAAAGCACTCGCCGCTCTGCATTACAAGAACCGGTTTATTCTCAATGATCAATGCTACCGTTGCCACGCCGACTACGCGTTTTTGGGGCCAATCCACGCGAAATTGGATGGCATGCGACACGTAGTCGCTTTCTACACCGGGATTGGCATGCATCTGCCCATTAAGCTGTATAAGCCGTTTCCCAACAAAAATTGCCTGCAGTGTCACGGCGAAGCAGCAAATTTTAAGGATAATCCGGCGCATTCTGAGATCATGGACCAGATCCGGAGCAACGAGCTTCGCTGCCCTGATTGTCACGGTCCAATTCACACCCCGAAGCAGAAAGGATGAGCGGTGCCTAAACTGGTGGTATATGCACTGACGGCGACGCTTCTGGGACTGGTTTTTACCTTTCCCTGCCTCCTCCGAACGACACCGCTCACCATGGTCGCCTTTTTCTGCCTTGGTATTCCCCTTTTCACGGTCGGTTTCGTGCTTTATGTGGTTGTCGTCATTCGGGATTTAAGACACCACGAGGTCATATGACCGAGCTCTGCAGAGGCATCAGTTCCCTCGTCCTGAAACGGTGAATCCGCAGATTAGAACGTCAGCTTCGCTCCCAACTGGAATGCCCGCGGGCCGCCTGATCCAAAGATTCCACCGGCTGTATTCACCGGCCGTCCAAACTGCGACGAAGTCATAAATCCCGGGTCGCCGGGAGTATTGCTGTCGCGGACCAGCGCATTGGAGAAGCCCGAATAGTTCGTAGTGGAAACGCCGAGAATGTTCGTCTGGTTCAGCAGATTGAATACCTCCCCTAGGGCTTCCAGGTTGACGCCCTCGTGCAGTCGGAAGTCTTTCGACAAACGCATGTCGAACGACTGGAAGCTGTCGCTGAAACGCGCGTTGTTGCTTACGGAGGGGAGCAGTTGACCATTGATGCCTCCGGCGCCATTGAGTTGTTGAATGAAGGCATTCAGTTCGGCAGCGCTGTGGAACTGCCTGCCTCCAGCATTTCGGCTTAGGAGCGGGATGCGCGAGCTGCCGTCGGGCAGCAGGATGTCCATGGGCACGCCGGAAGCGATCGTCCAGATAGGCGAGAAGCGGAAGCCGTACGGCAGGTTAACAATCGCGGCAGCCACGAAGCGGTGCCGCTGGTCATTGGGCGTGGGGCCGTACTCACGATGCAGGTTGTTGGGATCGAGCGGGGGATAGGCAAACGGTATCTGGTCGTCGTTGGAGTAATTGAAAGCCTTTGAGAGCGTGTAGGCCGCATGGAACTGGTAGCGACGTGACATCCGCCGATCCATGCTCAGCAGCAGGCCGTCATAGTGCGTGTTCACGCTCGATTCAAGATTGGTCACTCCTTCATTGGGGGCGCCCACTGGACCGCCTACAACCGGGTTGTACACCGCGCCAACCGGCCGTCCGATGATGAAGTGCGTGCCCAGATTGTGGATGCCGTCCGCCCGAAGGATCCAGTCCTTGGCGACTTCCCACTGAATACCCAGGTTGAACTGCTGCACCATGGGGTTCTGCATGGCGTTATCAATGATGTCTATGCCCGCCGCGCCACCGGCTCCGGGAATCACCGGGCCGGTAAAGGCGTTGGAGAATGTGGGCGCGCCGGGGGCGAACCGGCCCATGGAATCAAGGAACGCTACATTGCCCAGGGTCACAGCGATGGGCAAAGCTCGGCCATCCAGACCGCGTTCGAGCGACTGTATTTCAAGAGTGATGCGGTCGTAGTAAATTCCGTAACCGCCATGAATGCTAAACTGCCCTGACTTGCTCGCCCAATTGAAGCCAACGCGCGGACCGAAATTGTCCCTATCCTTGTGCCGCGTTCCGTGGAGAAGGGGCAGAACAATGGGATTGATCTCGTTGTAGCGTCCGATGTTCTTAACGTCGGAATCGATTTCATAACGCAACCCCAGGTTCAGGGTGAACTGCGGATGCAGGTGCCAGTCATCCTGAACGTAGCCGGCCACGAAATTGTTGTCAGAGTTGGGAAGTAGCAGGGGCCGGGTGGGGGTGGCGCTGCGGATAGCAACCGCGAAGAGAAGATCATTGTCGTTGACTACTCCATCGCCGTTGCGGTCAAAGTCCGGAAAATTTTCTACTGCGATGATTCGCCCCGTCTGAAACACACCCAGGTTGAAGGTGTCATCCAGGCGCTGCATTTCTCCGCCGAAACGGAAATTGTGTTTGCCGCGGGTCCAATCAATGCTATCGCTCCACTGCAGGCGGTTCTGCGTCGTCTGTTGTGGGACGCGGAAAGAAGCGCCATCGGTAAGGCTGGGGAAGTCCAGCTCCGGCCCTGGGGTCACCGGTAATGTGGCGTTGCCAAAATTGTTGATGCTGAAGCTGGCACGGTTCAGCAAGGTGGGGCTGAGCACGCGGGTCCAGGAGGCGAGAAAGTTCTGAAAATTGTTTTGCGAAGTCTGCCGCTCGGATGGCGAGCCGAGCGAACTCGAGATGGTGCTGGCGCCGGTAGCGTCCTGCCGCTCCAGAGAATATCGGAAGCTGAGAGTATTGTTATTGGAGACGCGCCAGTCGGCCCGTGTCGTTCCCATCAGGTCGGTAAGGGGCGCTCGCGCAAAACTCTTGCTGATGGTCTGTGTGGCCAGGTCCCGTGTTCCTGCCAGGACTCCGCCCAGCTGGTCGCGGTATTCGAATCCGGCGAACCACCAGGCTCTATCCCGTGCGATGGGGCCGCCAACGGTTCCCGAATATTGCTGCCGGCGGAAGGGCGGCGTCTGGCCGGAAACGGACGTCGGATCAAAAGTCGCTGGCAACGCCTGCAGGCTCTTATCGCGCTCGTAGAAGGAGGCGGAGCCGTGCAATTGATTGGTTCCTCCCTTTGTCACCACGTTAACCACGGATGATCCCGAGCGTCCGGTCTCGGCGGAAAACCGGTTGGTGGCAATCTGAAATTCCTGCACCGCATCCTCAGGGACATTGAGCAGCATTCCGCCGACCGCGTCGTCGTTGTCGTCGGTACCGTCAACCGTGACATTGCCGCCGCGGCCCAATTGTCCGGCGGAGGAGATTGCTACCGTATTGGTTTTGGTTGGGTCGAAATTGGGGGCCGGTGAATTGCCCGGCATCAGCAGCGCCAGCTCCAGAAAGTTGCGGCCGTTCAAGGGCAGGTTTCCAATTTGCTGGGCGTTCACCACGCCATCCACCACTGAGGAAACGGTGTTTACGGCAGATGCGTTGCTCGTGTCCTCGATCTCGATGGTGGTCTGTTGCTTTTCGATAGGAAGCCGCAATTTGATCTTGGCCTGCTGCCCGACCTCAAGGGCGACCCGTGCCATCGCGGGAGCGAAGCCCTTTGCCTGGGCACGGACTTCGTATTCACCGGGTGCGAGGTTGTTAAAAACGAACAGGCCGACGCTGGTGGTTAACGTGGTGCGCTCGAGCCCGGTAGCCTTATTGACTGCTGTGATTTGCGCGCTGGCCACGACCGCGCCTTGCGGGTCAGTGACATCGCCGCTGAGGGCCGCGGTCCCTGATTCCTGGCCAAAAGCAGTTAGGGTGATTAACAACAGGCTTAAAGAGACAAGCAAGGGTCTTCCCATGGTTCGTACACTCCGGGGGAGCTGGATTAGGCCGCTGGGATTGTGGTTGGAATTCTACCCAACCAGAGCAGGAAAATCACACATTTCTTTTTACTCTAGATGGCGCAGGTCTGCATGTGTCCTTGCTTCCCCACCTTTGCAAAAACCGCAAAGGAGTGTCCGCGCTACATGCTGGTTTCAGCGGATAAGAAATGTCCAGGGGACAAAAAAAGGAGAGGCAGGTTTGCCTCTCCTCAGGAGTTTCAAATGGACTTCTCTCAGTAGAGCCGGAAGTTTACTTCTACGTTGATTTGAACCGCGACTGGCTGGCCGTCTTTCATGGCCGGTTCGAATTTCCAGTTGCGGACCGCTTCAATTGCTTTCTGGTCGAGACCCATGCCCAACGAGCGAGCGACTTTAATGTCGTGCGGGTGGCCGTCCTGAGCGACGATCAGCCATAGCACGCAGGTTCCCTGATACTTGGCCTTGCGCGCTTCTTCTGAGTACTCAGGGTCAGGGGTTGAAATCGCGCGCGGCGCTGAAACTCCGCCGCCCACGCGGAACACGCCCCCACCAATCCCGCCTCCCCTGCCCGGGCCAACGCCAGGGCCGGTGCCGGAACCAACTCCGCCACCCGTTCCGGAACCAATGCCACCGCCAGAGCCGGTACCGTTCGACGGTGGGCCTGCCGGAATTACGGCCTTGGGATCGCCAAAGGTTGGCAGATTGTTAGAGGCCATCTGAACTTTAGGCGGAATCACGACCGTGGCGTCAGCCGTCAGCTTGGGGTTCTCGTTGCGAACTACCATTGCCGGAGGCGTGATTTGCTCCATGGCGAACTTGGGCAACTTGCCCTTGGGCGCCTGCAACTTGTCACGATCGCCGCCACCGCCGCCGCCACCGATCACGTCATTCTTTTTCTGCGAGAGCGGCATGTACTGCGAAATGTCGGGCGCGATGAGCGTCACTTGTTCTTGTTTGATCTGCTTTTTGACTACACGCGCGCCCATAACCGAAATTACAATCAGCCCCGCGATCACAAAACTATGGGCCACAATCGAGCCCAGCGCGCCGCGCTTTTTGTAGTTGTATGTACCCCAGATATCGCGGACCGGGACAGGCCGGGAGGTCAAGCGCAGGGGTGGCAATTTTTCCGGGTGTCGCCACTCGTGGAAGGATTGGCTCAGCGACTTCCACCATGGCTGGTCGAGTTTTTCTAAGCCGCCCAGGAGATCCAGTTTGGGCTCGACGTAACGTTCTTGAGTCGGAGGTTCTAAAACCTGATTCACCATAATTTCGTCCCAGGGGCCCTATGTCCCACTTGCCACGGTCAGGTAACCGTCGTCATTAAACGAGATGAGCACATGGAGTGCCAAGTTGCTTTCGGGTGACATTCTGCTTAAAAAGCCTTTGTAAAGCTCAGAATTCCCCACTTTCAGTCGGGAAAATCTTACCCCTACCGGGAAATGTAGGAAGTGCATTCCCACTTTTAGATGCCTGAATTCCCAAAACGTCACCCTAAAAGAAAATTCATACAGAGGTGTCCCGAAGGACAGGAACCGAAGTTCACAACAGACATTGTTGCAGGCTGTTAAATGGGGCGCGTTGGACGGCTGTTTCTCTGCTCCCTATAATGAAAAGAATCCACCACGAGGACGCATAGAAGAGTGGCGCTCGAGCTGAAATCTACCTTAAACCTGCCGAACACCGACTTCGGAATGAAGGCGAATCTGCCTCAGAACGAGCCCAGGATACTGGCTCGCTGGGAAGAGTTAAGGATTTATGACTCCATCCGAAAGGCGCGCGCGGGAGCGCCTGTCTACGTCCTGCATGACGGGCCTCCGTATGCCAATGGCCCCTTGCACATGGGCCATGCACTCAATAAGTGCATTAAGGATTTCATTGTCAAGTCCAAGACCATGGCGGGTTTAGACGCTCCCTATGTGCCGGGGTGGGACTGCCACGGACTGCCCATCGAGATCAAAGTGGACAGCGCGTTGGGCAAGAAGAAGCAGACCATGAGCCCGCTGGAAATTCGGCAGGCCTGCCGCAAGTACGCGGAGACATATCTGGAGCTACAGCGCGAGCAGTTCAAGCGCATCGGCGTCTTTGGGCGTTGGGAGCGGCCCTACTCCACCATGACTCCGGAATATGAGTCGGTGGTGCTGGAGACCCTCTATACATTTCTCGAGAACGGTTTTGTGTACAAGGGCTTGCGTCCGGTGTACTGGTGCATTCACGACCGCACGGCGCTGGCGGAAGCCGAAGTTGAGTACGAGAACCACACCAGCCCGAGCGTTTGGGTGAAGTACCGGCTGCAATCCGATCCGCGAAACATCGATCCCGAGCTCGCCGACAAGCGCATTTTCGATGGCAAAACGGTTTCGACCATCATCTGGACCACAACTCCCTGGACGCTGCCCGCCTCGATGGCGGCGGCGTTTCATCCCAATGAAGAGTATGTGGCGATAGAAACCGGGAACGACACTTATATCGTGGCCGAAAAGCTGGCCAGCCTAACCGCTGAGAAGTGTGGCTTTGAGGACTGGAAAATCGTTGCCCGCTTTCCGGGAAGCCGGATGGAGCACTTGTACTTCTACCATCCATTCCTGCCTTGGCCAGAGCGCAAGATACTGGGCGTACTTGCGGACTACGTCACCATGGACCAGGGTACGGGCGTGGTGCACACTGCACCCTCCCATGGCGCTGACGATTTCTATACCGGTGTGAAGTACAAGCTCGACCAGACTTGCAATGTTGATGCTGCCGGCCGCCTGCGTAACGGTTTGCCCGAGTATGACGGCAAAACTGTGTTTGAGGCCAACCAGCCGGTTATCGAGTTGCTGAAAGCGCGCGGTGCGCTATTGCACACCGAAAAGTTGGAGCACTCCTATCCCCACTGCTGGCGTTGTCACAATCCTGTCATATTTCGCGCAACCGAGCAGTGGTTCATCTCCATGGAAGGCAAGCTGCCGGGCGGCACGTTGCGCACTCGCGCGCTGGAAGAGATCAGGAAGGTGAAGTGGGACCCCGCCTGGGGAGAGGAGCGTATCTCCAACATGATCGCTACCCGCCCGGATTGGTGCATCTCGCGCCAGCGCCTGTGGGGAGTGCCCATCGCGGTGTACCTGTGCGAAGGCTGTGGGCTGGCGTTGCAATCCAAAGAAGTTTACGCCAAGGTGGTTGCGCTGGTGGCGCGCGAGGGCGTGGACGTCTGGTACACGGACAAAGCCGACATGCTTGTCCCGCCAGACGCAAAGTGCGGGAAGTGCGGCGGGACGCGCTTCAAGAAGGAGATGGACATCATTGATGTGTGGTTCGAGTCCGGGTCGAGCCATGCGGCTGTACTGGGCCGTGAACCGGGGCTGCCGTGGCCGGCCGACATGTACATCGAAGGCGGCGACCAGTACCGCGGCTGGTTTCACTCTTCCCTGCTCTGCTCGGTGGGAACGCGCAATCAGGCGCCGTATCGCATGGTTTCCACCAACGGCTGGACGCTCGACGAGCAAGGCCGCGCTATGTCGAAATCGCGCGGCAACGACGTGGATCCCGTGGACATTGCTAATCGCCTGGGCGCGGAGATTGTGCGGCTGTGGGTGGCATCGGTGGACTTCCGCGAGGATGTGGTCGGCTCGGAGCAGCTGATGCAGCGAATCGCGGAGAACTATCGCAAGATCCGCAATACGTTCAGGTACATTTTGGGCAATCTGTCAGATTTCGATCCGCGGAAAGACGCAGTTGAGTACGCCAAGATGGAGCCGCTGGATCGTTACATGTTGCGCCAGGCAGCCGAAGTCGTAGCGCAGGTGGAGCGCTGGTATGAAGAGATGGCGTTTCACAGAATCTACCAGCGCCTGAACCAGTTCTGCGTGGTGGATTTGAGCGCGTTCTACTTCGACGTGTTAAAGGACAGGCTTTATACTCAGGCTCCTGGCTCGATTGGACGACGCTCGGCCCAGACTGCGATCTGGCGAATCGGCGAGGCGCTGGTTCGGCTGCTGGCGCCAATTCTGAGCTTCACCACCGACGAAATCTGGCAATTCCTTCCCAACCTGCCTGACCGGCTGGAGAGCGTGCACCTGACGACGTTTCCCCGGCCGGAGGAAGTCACCGGCGCGCTCCCGACGGAAGAGAATTGGGAGCAACTGCGCTCGGACTGGACGCTGTTGCAGGCGGTTCGCAATGAAGTGCTGAAGGCACTGGAGACGGCGCGCAATGAGAAACAAATCGGGAGCGGCCTCGAGGCGCAGGTAACGATCGCTGCCAATGATCCGGCCTATTCAGTCTTGGCGCGTTACCAGGACCAGCTGCGTTATTTATTTATTGTCTCCAAGGTCAATCTGGAACGAAGCGCCGCTGGTAACGGAGCGACGGGTGTTTCCGTCAAAGTAAGTAAGGCGCCGGGCAGGAAGTGCGAACGTTGCTGGAATTATTCGATCCACGTGGGCGAGAACAGCATCTATCCGGCTGTGTGCGAGCGGTGCAGCGCCGTGCTGAAGGAGATAGAGAGTCACTAGCGGGGCTGGACGTCGCAGGTAAAATATTAACTATGGCCGATCTGGCGGTGAGCAATCCTACCTTGAGTAATGCCCATGCCATGCGCAAGTACCATTTCCTGATTTCCGTGCTGGTGGTGTGCTTTGACCGGCTAGCGAAGTGGACGATTGAGCGCAGTGTTGGACTTCACGACAGCGTAGTCGTGATCCCCGGCTTCTTTCATCTGACGCACGTGGAGAACCGTGGGGCGGCATTCGGCCTGTTCGCGGAATCTCCCTCGGCGTGGAAGGTCACGGTTTTGGTGCTGTTTTCTCTGGTAGCACTGGTAGTGGTCTCAGCCCTGCTGTGGAAGAACAGTCACGCGATGACCAGCACCGGCGTGGGCCTGGCGCTCATTCTGGGAGGCGCGATCGGAAATTTGTGGGACCGACTGCTCAGCGGACACGTGGTGGACTTTCTCGATTTTTATCTGGGAAGCTATCATTGGCCGGCCTTCAATATCGCGGACAGTGCAATTGTGATCGGTGCGTTCCTGCTGGTGGCTGAGATCCTTTTCGAGAAGTCCGCGAGCGAACCGAAGGCGATAAGCCGATAACGCGCTGGCATGTTCCTCAAATAACACCTATAAAGGGCCTGCGACGGTCGGGGTCATTATCCAGCTCGGGCTCCTCCGGCTGTGAAATTTCAGCATCCAATTGATATGGCTCGTTCCCTAGGGAGTTCTGCGTCAAGATCTGCTGGGAGAGAGGTGCTGGGCATCGCGATTGCGCTGCTCGTCCTCTTCTTAGTAGTTCTTTATTTCCTATGGAAACGACATCGGGAGCAGGTACCACCTCCGGCATTGCAACCTCAATCCATATTAATGCCGATTAGTTCTGGGCCCTGCTGGGCTGGGCTGGAAACAACTGCGCCAGGGCAGCGCCCAATTCCTTGGTCTTGAAACCGAACGGACCGGGTTTGCTCTTATAGACAATGCGACCCTGAGTGTCTATGACGTACATGCGGTCAGGCCAACCGGTGTAAGCCTTTTCAGCAGCATTGTCGAAGCCGTCAATGAGCGCCGGGAACTTGATGCCTAGCTTGCGCACGCAGGTTCCTGCAACTTGGGTACGCTCATCCACATTCCGCGGACTCTGAAAGACCACCTTGTCGCGGACGTTACTCTCCATTTGCCAGACGTCGCTAGGGTGTGCCTCGAGAATGTATACCGCGTAAAAGGCGGCTTTGTCGCGATACTGATCGTACAGCGTGTTGAGGGCAGGAACCTCCCGCCGAAATGGGGGTCAGGTATAGCTCCCGAATATGAGGACCACGGGCTGCTTGCCGCGGAAAGAAGCCAGACTGATCTGCGAGGTATGGTCCAGGGTTGTCAGTGAAAAGTCTGGCGCGGCTTGGCCAGGTTGGAGCTGCCCGGCGCGCGCCTGTGTCCAGAGAGTTTCAAAAGGCGCCACCAGAAACACGGCATTCGTCATATGCGACATGACACGGCCGAAGGTCTCCGGTGGTTGGCGCATGGCCCAGGTGATGAAACCCAGAAACACGACGTAGATGACCGCCAGGCCTATGGCTGTCCGCACAAGAACCTTACGCATGTTGGGCATTCTAACTCAGGAGCAAGCTTTCAAGCTTTGGTTTGTTCGCTGCTGCGGCGGGCAATGTTGGGCAATTCGCGGATCACGAATGCGGTACAGGCGGAGATGATGGACCCTGCGATGGTCATCAGCAGTGAGCCAGCGTACTTTACATACCATACCGGGCCAAGTTCGGCAGTTAAACCAGCGCCATTGACCCAAGATAAAGCAAGGTCATTTCCTGGTTTTCCGGCTGCAATCAGCAAACCCATGTCCGCCTTGCGAGCAAAATCCCCAGTGATTCGTCCTGTGGAATCGTATCCATCGGAGGAGTGCACGCGTACCCGCAACTCATGGCTGCCCGCAGGAACTTGTATGGTACGCACCAGAGTGCCCTGCACCGTCGCCGGAAGCATACGCAAGCGGCGCTTTTTTGCACTGGTCTTGCCTGTGTACGTGAGTTGGTCGTCAACCCAGACCGACACTTCTGCGGAACGGAAACCGTGCTGCATCTTGATTTGCAGATTGGCTGCGCCGATAGAACGGTTTACGTGAAAGGCAACCAGGAAAATAACCAACGCCAAACCCGCCATGAAAGGTATGGGATGCTTGACTACGAAGACCTGGGCAGAGTGTGCCCAGCGCTGAAGCTTCAAGCTGGCCGGTGCGGAGGAAGGTGGTGACTGGGGGGCGGACGCCGTGCTCTCACCGGAAACAGTTCTCTTGCTGAGTACTGGCCGTGGCATAGGAAACTCTATTGTGCCTTTAGACGGTTAGCCCCACCAGTTACCGACAGTCATATACAGGGCAACTCAAAAGTAACTTCAAGTCAAGGTGGGAATGAAATCGGCCTGGAAGCCTGACCGCGTGGGTCATGCAGACGAGAGCGGGGTGAAGGTTAGTAACCCATTGATTTATCTACCACGCCCCGCAGGGGCTCACCGGCGAGGAAGCGGCGCAGATTGTCATGGATAAGCGCATATTGGCGCTCCCAGAGCTTCTCGGTTATTCCGGCGGTGTGGGGCGTGATGAGGACGTTCTCCATGTCCCATAGCGGAGAGCCGGCTGGAAGCGGCTCTTCAACGAAGACGTCGAGAGCGGCGCCAGCGATTTGCTTCTTTTGCAAAGCCGTAATCAGGGCAGCTTCATCAACCAACGGGCCGCGGCTGACGTTTATCAAGTAGGCGTCCGACCTCATTTTGGTGAGGCGCTCGGCGGTGAGAAGGGAGCGCGTTTTCGGGGTAATTGGCGCCGCGAGCACCACATAGTTTGACGCAGCGAGAACCTCATCAAGCTGGTCGGGGCCATAAACCGCGTTAACTCCGGCCATTCCCTTCTCTGGATGCTCGCGGACCGCTACGACACGCATGCCAAGCGCGGCCGCCCGGGTCGCGAGCTCGCGGCCGATGCTGCCCAAGCCGATGATTCCTAGCGTGCTGTCCTGGACTTCCCAGGTGGGCTGCGAATCACGCCACACCAAGCCCTGTCCCCAGACATGCTGTGACTGAAAACGTATCGCCGCCGGGAGTCTTTTTGTGAGAGCAAAAATCAATGCCAGCGCATGTTCGGCACCCACCGGGCCGTGCACTTCGCGCGCGTTGGTGAGAATGACATCACTTTCCACCAACTCGGGAAACAGCAACTGATGAATGGCCGCCGCGGTGGAATGGATCCAGCGTAGCTTGCGGGCAGCGCGAAACTGTTCGGGACGCAACGACCAGGTAATGACGATCTCGGCGTCACGCAAATAATCTTCAATCCCCTCGTAGTCGTCCCTCTGGGTGATATCGAGCTTGTGAAAATCGCGGCGTAGACGATCCGCCAGCCATGCAGGCGCATTCCAGAGCTCAAACTGATGGTGAAGAACGATGAGGACTTTCATTAGGCAGAGTTCAAGATAGCAAAACTGCCCGCGGCGGGCTGGAATGAAAGCGACGCCCTCAAATAGGCAAAGCGCTATCGACCCGGACCCTGGTTGGGATTCCCTCGATAGCGCCGCTTAAAAATGACCCGGAACTAATTTTGATTTTAGGCGAGGAAGAATGCCTGTCTAGTACACGAGTTGGTGCATATCAATCGAGGGTTCTCCACCTTTTGGCTACGCTCACCGCACCACGAAAGTTGGAGCCATTTTTGCAGCGTCCGTGGCAGGCGCGCGGAAGCCGCACCGATTCTCCAGCGCAGAGCGCTCCGCCCGATGTTGGGCTTAATGGCTAGGATTCGGTGTATTGCTGCGGTCCGTTTGGAATTGTGGGCCAGCGACTCTGATTCATAACGTAAAGAATTGTAAATTGCCGGTGGCATTACCGTGGATTTCGTCATCTAACCGGTCATCTTCACAAACTTAATTCGAGAAAGATATGAACGTGCTTACTGCTTTGCCAAAACACGGTGGGTGGTTGCTGGCCATTGCCTGCGCAATTCTTGCTTTACCCATGGCGGGGTTCGCGGCCTTGGGTGGTGATGTGAATTCGGTGCGAAACGATCAGGCGCAGATGCGCGCCAGCCTTCGGGTCACCACTGCCAGCGCGTACACAGTGCACGAGGTGCGGGCTGCTACCGGGCACGTGGTCAGAGAGTATGTCTCGCCCGCGGGAAAAGTTTTTGCGGTTTCATGGCAGGGGCCGACCATCCCCGACATGCAGCAAATTATGGGCGCCTATTTTGAGCAATACACTCGCGCCGCGCGAATTCGCCGTTCCGGCCATGGACCGCTTCTGATTGAAATGCCCGGGCTCGTAGTACAGCAGGGCGGCCACATGCGGGCCTTCTCTGGCAGGGCGTACGTCCCAGAATTGTTGCCGCAGGGAGTTCGCACTGAGGCGGTTCGATGACGCTTGCAAGCAGAGGAAGTGGCGGCGCCATTCCAATCCTGTTCATCGCAGCTCTCTTGGTGACCGCCGTTGGCTGTGGTAACGGCTCAAAGGTTGGTGACAATCCCATTGCTCCTCCCGGAAACAATGTTCAGCCGATCTCGGTGAATGCTGGCCCGGCGAGCAATAGCGCCAATGGCGCATTTACCAGCGTTAAGGTGTGTGTGCCAGGTAGTACCACCGAATGTCAGACCATCAACGGAGTGCTCGTAGATACGGGATCAAGCGGACTAAGAGTACTGGCTTCGGCGTTGACGCTCGCGCTGCCGCAACAGGTTTCCGGAACCACTCCCATAGCGGAGTGCAATCAATTCCAGGATGGCTTTACCTGGGGACCTATCAAAGCGGCTGACATCATCATAGCCGGCGAAAAGGCGAATTCGGTCCCAATGCAGGTCATTGGTGATCCCGCATTTCCCACCGTGCCAACGCCTTGCAAGAACGCTGGTATTCCCTCCGAGGATACCCTAGCTACCTTGGGCGCCAACGGTGTATTGGGGGTGGGCCCGTTCGTTCAGGACTGTGGTCCGGGATGCGCCTCCACCGCGAACAATGTGGGACTCTACTATGCGTGTCCGTCCTCAGGCTGCATACAGACGGCGGAGCCATTGTCAGCGCAGGTGCAAAATCCGGTGGCATTCTTTCCGACAGACAACAACGGAGTCATCATCGAGCTGCCGGCGATCCCGGCAGCGGGAGCACCGACCGTGAGCGGGTCGTTGGTTTTTGGGATTGGAACGCAATCGAACAACGGGCTGTCCAACGCAACCGTGCTGGGCGTAGATCCTTCGAATGCGACCTTCACCACTGTTTTCAAGAACATTTCCTATGGCGCATTTATTGACAGCGGCTCAAATGGGTTGTTTTTCCTGGACAGCGCCAGCACTGCGCTCAGTGTGTGCACCGACAACTCTTCCTTCTACTGCCCTCCTAATACGAGAAGCTTTTCCGCCACCAATCAGGGAACAAATGGAACCAGCAGCAATGTGAGCTTCAACATCGCCAATGCGGACACTCTGTTCTCAAACCTGGCCGCTACCGCTTTCAATAATTTGGGCGGACCAAATCCAAATCAGTTTGATTGGGGAATGCCATTCTTCTATGGGCGGAATGTGTTCACTGCGATTGAGGGACAAAATACTCCGGCCGGTCCGGGGCCATACTTCGCGTATTAACTCCGCCAGTTAATTCGTCCGGCGGTGCTGCGAATCAGGCATTGGGCGCGGCACGGCGTTTCTCGTGCACTTCGCCGGTCTCGAGCTTCCAGTGGCTACGCGAGAGATTGCCATACAACAAAGCCGCGCAGATGGCTGATCCCGCCATCATCACAGCGCCTCGCCACATGGGACCGAGCGTCAGCCAGCCAATTCCGAAGAGTGCCATGTAAACCATCCCGCAACCCAGCAGCCAGGAAAACAAGTTGGGGCCGAGGTCGTGGACCGGAGGCAGTTCAGGAGTGAGCCGGGCGATCGGCTTCCAGCCAAGCACATCCGGGCGGACCTTGCGGTAGAAGCGCAGCAAGACTTCCTGAGGTTCGGCGGGCGTGGCCAGAGTCACAATCACCCAAACGAGGGTGGTGAGAAGGGTGTTGGCAAGAGCCGTTTTGGCGAAGATCACCGGGCCGGAGCCGGAAAATGGCGCCGTCCAGCGCAGAACAAGGGTGGAGACCATAGCTGTAGCCATGGCGGAAATTTCGCTCCAGGCATTGATACGCCACCAGAACCATCGCAGCAGGTACACTCCACCGGTGCCAGCACCGATTTCCAGAACGACTTCCCATCCCGACCTGATGGAGGCGAGCTGCGCGGCAACAAATCCGGCGGCAATAACCAGGACCACGGTGGCCAGACGAGAAATGTTGACGTAATGCTTTTCTGAAGCCTGAGGTTTGATGAAGCGGCGATAGAAATCAGAGACCAGATAAGAAGCTCCCCAATTGAGCTGGGTAGCGATGGTTGACATAAAGGCCGCCATGAATCCCGCTATCACCACTCCCCTGAGTGCGTGCGGGGTGTGCTGGTTCACGATCATCATGTAACCGTTTTCCGGATGCTCGAGATTCGGATATAGAACGATCGCCGCGAGGGCGGCCAGGATCCAGGGCCATGGGCGAATGGCATAGTGCGCGATGTTGAACCAGAGAACGGAGAGCAAGCCGTTACGCTCGTCGCGCGCGCTGAAAATCCGCTGTGCAATGTACCCGCCGCCACCCGGCTCTGACCCGGGATACCAAAAGGCCCACCATTGCATTCCGAGATAGACGATAAAACTAATGCCGGGCAGCAACCAGAGCGCTTGCTCGGTGAGACCGCGGGAAAAGTCCGGGAAAAAGGAGAGGGCATCGCCAGGCGGCGGGCCGGAGTTGGTGGCAGCGGCTGCGGCGCGCATCTGGTGAAGTGAGCTGACCAGGGAGCCCATCCCGCCCACCGCCCCCACGGCATAGTAGGCGACCATGATGACGATGGCCATTTTTAAGGCGAACTGAAAGAGGTCGGTCCACAGCACGCCCCAGAGTCCGCCGAGAGAGACGTAAAGCCCGGTGAATGGAATCAAGAAGAAGATACAAATGGCGAGTGCGGCATGGTCGCTGACGCCCAGAGTAGTGCCGACAATGCCGATCATAGCTTTGGTGACCCAGCCGAGAATCACACAATTCATCAGCAGGCCAAGGTAGATAGCGCGAAAGCCGCGCAAAAAGGCCGCCGGGCCGCCGCTGTATCGCATCTCCGCAAATTGAACGTCGGTGAGCAGACCCGAGCGGCGCCACAAACGCGCGAACAGGAAGACGGTCATCATGCCCGAAGGCAGGAAGCACCACCACAGCCAGTTGCCAGCAATGCCCTGCGAGTAAACCAGGCCCGTGACCACCAGCGGCGTGTCCGCCGCGAAGGTGGTCGCAACCATGGAAGTGCCAGCCAGCCACCAGCTCACGTTGCGGCCGGAGACGAAGTAGTCATCCACGCTCCGCCCGGAACGACGCCGGAAGAACAGGCCTAGCCCCAGAGTGATAAGAAGGTAGGCAATGATTGCAGACCAATCCAGCAGGGTGAAGTTCATGTGCCGGTAGTGTTGGTTAGAAAACGCGGACTGTCAATAGAAGTTTCAGGCCTGGGTTTTTGCGGAAAGGCGCCCGGAGCCCGTGTATTGCAGCTCAACCATGGTGCAATCGTCGGCCAGGGGAGTGCCGGCGCAAAAAGCATTCACGCACTTGAAGATCTCTTCGAATGAAGACATCGCGGCCACTTCCTGCAGACGGGAATCTTCGAAAAACTCGCCATTACTATTTTCCGCTTCGGTGACGCCGTCGGTGACCAACAGCAGGCGGTCACCGGGGTTCATCCGGCATTCGCCGCTTTCGTAAGCCGCGTCAGCCAGCAGGCCCACGGGTACGTTGGAAGCCTCAGGGCGGGCTACTTTCCCCTCGCTGACTACCAGCGGAGGGACATGGCCGCAGTTCACGTATTCGAGACGTCCGTCGCTGTGCATGCGAACGATGATGAGAGTGGCGTATTTTTCGCCGATGTGCTTCTGGCAGAAGAAGCGGTTGACGGCGCTCACAATTTCCGTCAGCGGCATGCTGGCGAGAAGATGCGAATAGACCATACCCTGCAGAGTCGAGGCCAGTATGGCTGCGGTAACTCCCTTCCCACAGACATCAGCAATGACTACTGAAAGTTCATTTTCGGTTTTGACAGCATCGTAAAAATCGCCGCCGATCTCTTTACAGGAAATATTGCGGGCGTGCAGGCGGGCGAACGGTACTTCCGGAATGGTGACCGCCATCAGGCCCTGCTGGATACTGGCGGCGATTGCCATCTGCTGCTGGTAGCGGCGGGCCTCTTCCTCCGCCTGTACCAGCCGGGCGTTGTCCACCAGCGCCGCCGCTTCACGGGCGATGGCGTGGAGGATGTCGTGCCCCACCCCAGACATGGCCCGCGAGGTATAGCGAGCATCCAGATAGAGTGCTCCCATCACTTCGCTTGCAAGATTACCGGTTTCGAGCTTGCGGTTCGCTTGCTTGGTCTGGACCTGCATCTTGCGAAGAGGAATACAGATCACCGTGCGCAGGTCGTAAGCGATGATGCTGTTGCGGGCCGCTAGGTCAGTGGACTTCGTGGTGTCAGACACCAGAAACTCGGAGTTGGAATTGATGGCCTCATCGAGGATGGAGTGGGAGATCGTCTTGTCGTCCAGTAGCGGCATGCCTTCCGCGTTACGTCCAGCAGCAAGTCGAAGACTG
Organism: Terriglobales bacterium; assembly: GCA_035651655.1. Taxonomy (NCBI): domain Bacteria; kingdom Pseudomonadati; phylum Acidobacteriota; class Terriglobia; order Terriglobales; species Terriglobales bacterium. The sequence goes on along the minus strand of DASRFG010000037.1, from coordinate 41,178 downwards.
CCGTCTGGCTCGCGCAGGAAAACGTAGCCGCGCTCAGAACCGGTAAGCCGCAGAGTTGACTCGACCAGGGTAACCAAAATCTCATCCAGTACACCGGTCGTATTGAGTTTGCGCGCGGCCTCAAGGAATAGCGCCAGCTTCTCCAAATCAGTGTTTTGAGTAATGTTGAGGTCGGAAATCTGACTCAGAAATTCGCGGGCGGAACTCTTCTCTGCGGTCTGCGGTTGAAATACGAGATAGCCGCCGTCACGGGCGCCGAATTCGAGCCGATCATTGGTCTGCAGGCGGGCTCGTTGTACCTTTTCTCCGTTGAGAAAAGTGCCGTGCTTGCTGCCCTGGTCAATAACAAAGAACTCGCCATTCTCCGCCGTGATTACGGCGTGATCGCGTGAAACCCGAGGATCGGTGATGACCAGGTCCTTTTCTGCTTTGCGTCCCACGGTAAACGGCGAGTGGTCGAGCAAAAGCGGGCGAGTTTCACTACCTTGCACGAGAAGGAGCTTGGGAAAAGCCCCTGAACCTGGGTCGGAGATGGGGCCAGCTACACTGGGCATTGCCATTGATGGCCTTTGTGGCGAAGAGCTATTTCGGGGCGCAACGGCGCGGGTCGCTCCCCGGCTTGAATCGTCGCAAAAGCGTAAACCTTGGCTTGAAGGATTGCAATACCGGATATCGTGCTTTGTGGCCAGCCAAAGGCTGGTTTAACCGGAAGCAGTCCCTCGCAAGGCGCTCCTGGCCTGCAATCCGAGCAGAGCCATCATTCCCAGGGGAATGCTCAAGGTAGTGTAGAGGGGGAGAGTCCAGGCGTGCTGGACGGTTTCGTGAGGCAATATGAGTGAGGCGAAGGTGAGGCCCGTACTTGCAACCCACGGCCATACGACGAGGCCGCCGACAGCGAAGTAGAACAAGCGCGTAGCCCTGCTGGCGCGAAACACTCCCCGCCAGCAATTGAGTAGGAGCATCACCACGGGGACGAACAGCACCTGGTTGTAAGGATGCCATGTGGTCAGAAGCACGCTCCCACCCAAGGCAAAGCACAGCGCGAGAGAGAAAGCGGGCGAGCCAGGCGATTGACGTCGCGCACGCCAAAAAACAAAAAGCATCAATAACACGACGAGCACGGTCAGGGTCTGGCCAGTAAAGGGACCCAACCCTTCGGTAAGGAATGATGTACCACGCGTGTACTGGCGGTAGGCCAGAGTCGCCCGGTAAAACTCACCTACCCAGCCGGGCAAGATAATTTCAGCGCCGCCGACCAACAACAACATGGTCGCAGTAAAACCAGCAGCTAACCGCCACCGGTGGCGAATGTCGCTCAATGTCCATACTGCCAGGAAAACCACCAGCGGCAGCACCAGTTGTGGTTTGATGGTCGCAATAGCCAGCAGAACACCCGCCACAATGAGCATGCCCGCCGAGAGCGCCGCGGCAGCCGCGGCAAGAATCGCACTTACTAAAAGCGTGAGCTGTTGCAACTTAACTCCCTGTACCACGGGATAGCAGCCCAGGGTGAGAGTGGTGGCTATGAACAATCCCGTTCTTGAAAAGCGCACATTGAGGGCGCGCAGCCACAGCGGAACACTGATGACGATGAGCGCGATCAGCAACCAGTTGAACGCCGCCTGCACCAACGAAAAATCCAGATGAATGGTGGGAGCGAGCAGAAAAACTATGTAGGCTGGATAGGCAAAGGCTTGTGGATCGTGTGGGTCGGAGGGCCGGGAAAGGTCGAGCTCCCGACCGTAGTAACCTATCTGAATTTCGCGCGTGAGGTCGTCGCGATAAGGAGCGCGGCCGTGGAGAAGCAATTCGCGTGCGCCTAGCCAGCGCGGATAGAGATCCGAAAGGTTGCCGCGCGGCTGGCCGGTGCGTGCGGCATCCGCAACCTGATAAGGAACCAGAATACCCAGCACGTAAAACCACATGCTGGCAGCAAAGATCACTGCCACCGCGACTGCCCAGAGGTGGCGAGCATGGGATTTTGGTAGGCCGCTGCTCATGGGAGGCCGGGCAACTGTCGTTGTTAATATTGGCGAAGGTGAATTCAACAGAACGGTTCTCGCGAAGAATCGCGGATGCGCACTAGTATGGTCCCGCGGTCCGCGCCCATGCAATTTGTTTCTCGCCGGCCCTTGGGCCGGAATCCCTACTCATCACGAAGATGGTCGCAGCAGCTACGGCGACTCCTCCCAGCAAGTCAACAAAATAGTGCCACTCCAGCAACAGAATGGCAGCCAGTAATAAAACATCGTAAGCAACGAACAGGCTTGCAATCCGTTTCCATTTTCGGATGAACCACAGCACCACCAGCGGTTGTGCGATGTGCATGCAGGGAAACGCGATATAAAAGGCCATAGGAATGCTATGAACTGGTTTTTGCTGCCAGAGGTAGCGAGCATTAGCGAGCATGTTTTTCTGACTGAGATATGAGCTTAGGTCGTAGCGCAGTCTTTCAAAATGGTGGCTGCACAAGACGTATGGCCCGTGGCTTGGCCACAAGTAAAAGATGATGAGCGCCAGGTAGTTGGCGAAGAGAACGGCTCCCACAAATTGCATGGCCCGGCGCCGACCCGACAACATTGCACAGAGGATCAAGGTCGTCCCGATCTGCGGAAACATCCCGAAATAAATAAAGTTCAGGGCGGATAAGGTTCCAGCCGGCAACACTTCCGCTGCGTGATGGGCCAGGGCCGAAACTGTGGTCCCGAATAGCCTTACGTCCAGCCAGTTAAAGAACTCGTCGTAAGCGCCGTAATACCGAACTCTCACAATTATGTTGTTGTAGGTGAAAACCATTATCAGGCCGAAGAACAAGTAAGCAGCGGCAGGAAGTAATCCCATGATTCGGTGGGCGAGCCGTTCCTGGTTGTTTGGAGTTTTCAGACGATCGCGATGCATTAATTCGAGGACGGCGAGCGTCTCAACCGTGATCAGGACTGCAAACTTAGCTCCGACCACCAGAACAAGTATCGCAACGAACGCGGCCAAGATAAGTAATTTCGGCTTGTTGAGCCAATACTGGTTGCGGAAGCTGATCAACAATTCTTTGGGATTTTGAATGGCGTACAACACCGTTGCGAGTACGGCAGATTGGACAGCGAGGATTATGTAGGAGTTAAGCATCTGGTCCAGATCCCATCGCACAGGTAAATGAACGCGGTGCAGGATGGGAATCAAGAAAGCGACAGCCGCGCCTGTGAGAACAAAGTGGAGATTTTCGGGCGCAAGAATTGACTGCCACTTTCGCAGCGGACCTGGACTCCTTGCCGACGACGGGTTTTGAGTCAAAGAATTCCTTTGGACTTGCGTGCTCAACTCACCGCGATCCGGCGCGTCTTTGCGAGAAGTAGCATCTTGCCGACGGTGAAAAAAATTATAAAATCAAGGTACCCTTCAGCGAATTCCTGAGGCAGAGCGCCGAATAGCTCTAGCATAGTCGCCAGAGTCAGGGGGAGAGAGTGCTTGCGAACGGCACTGCGCCGCAAGGAAACGCCGCGCACGGCAGGCATGGGCGGAGTATAGCGTAAGCGATGACCCTTCAATTCAGATGACCCTTCAATGGTTGGAATTGGTCCTGATCGTGATCGCAGGATCGGCAGCCACAATGATTGCGCTGCGCTGGGCAGGCGCCTGGTTTCTGGCGTGGAGCGGCAATGGCTCGCCAAAGGGATCGGCTCCGGAGATTATTGCGCAAGCTTTCAGCGAATTAAGCCGCCGACCGGTGCTGTCAGTCGTTAGCGTGGGACTTCTGGCACTCGCTCTGAGGGCGGCAATGCTGCCTCTGCTGGGCGTTCCGGTTCCTGCAATTCACGATGAATTCAGCTATCTGCTCGCCGCAGACACGTTCGCGCACGGGCGAATGACCAATCCTACCCCTCCTCACTGGATGCACTTTGAGAGTGTGCACATTATTGTGCGTCCCACCTACATGTCCATGTACCCAGTCGGGCAGGGATTGACGCTAGCACTTGGTGAAGTGTTGGGACACCCGTGGATCGGTGTGTGGCTGAGCGTTGCCGTGATGTGCGCCGGGATCTGCTGGATGTTGCAGGGATGGATGCCACTGCGGTGGGCGTTGCTGGGAGGAATTTTCGCGACCCTGACCATCGGCTTATTTAACTATTGGATTGATTCTTATTGGGGCGGCGCAGTGGCGGCGACGGGTGGCTGCCTGGTATTAGGCGCATTACCGCGAATCCAGAAACGACAACGCGTGCGGGATGCTGTTCTGTTTGCGCTCGGGCTGGCTGTTCTGGCCAACAGCCGCCCTTTTGAGGGCTTGGTCTTCGGTGGTGCAACCACGGTTGCTTTGCTGATTTGGATGTTGGGCAAGAAAGGTCCGCCATCTCAAGTTTCAATTCAGCGAATTGTGTTGCCAATTGCAGGGGTGATGGCAGTGACTTTCGCTGCCATGGGCTACTACTTCTGGCGAGGTACTGGGTGCCCATGGCACATGCCTTACCAGGTGGCCCGCGAGACGTACGCGATTACGCCAGTGATGCTGTGGCAGTCCATTCGCACACATGCGCCTACGTTTCACAATCAGCTCATGCGGATCTTTTACCTGGAATGGGAACCTCACATGTTCCTGACCAACCGCAGTGATCTGGTGGCATTCACTGCTCGCAAGGCGCTGGTGAACTGGTATTTCTACCTCGCGCCGTGCCTGACGCTGCCGCTGCTTTACCTGGGATGGGTTTTCAAGGACCGGCGCGTCCGAATACCACTCTTGGTTTTCGCAGCGACCGCGTTGGCCCTGGGATTGGAGGGCTGGATCCAACCACATTATGCCGCGCCTCTGACTTGCGCGTTGTATGCGGTTGTGATGCAGGGATTCCGCCACATGAGAGTTTGGAAATGGAATGGTAGGAGGGTGGGTCTTCTCCTGGCGCGCACCATAATCGTGGGCTGTGTCGCGCTTGTATTCCTGCGCCTGGGCGCGGTTGTGCTGCACATTCCGGTGCCGGATTTGTGGCCGCGGGGCGATCCGGATCGCGCGGCGCTGAAGCGCCGGTTGGAGGAGACGCCCGGTTCGCACCTGGTCTTCGTCCGTTATCTTCCAGGGCACAATCCGCAACGGGAGTGGGTGTACAACGGCGCTGAAATAGAGGGCGCCAAGGTGTTGTGGGCGCGCGAAATCGACCTCCAAAGCGATCAGGAGTTAATCCGTTACTTTAAAGACAGACGGGTTTGGCTTGTGCAGCCGGATGTTAAGCCTGTCAAATTAACAGCTTATGGTTCCGGGATAACGGTTCCGACCGCACCGCCCCAAGACGGCGGTGGAAATCTAGTGAAGGGTGTGGAAATCCCCGCTTCGAGAGGGGCCGGGGCCGCAGGGTCGCCTCATAGGTTAACGCCTTAGTGGCAGCTCACGGCATGCCGATGTGCAATAGTTTGCACACTCCGAACATAGCCGTCTAACTTACTGTTCTTACCCTAAGCAGGCCGTTTTGTTTGTCTCGGCTGAATTCTGCTGATAGTATTCAGGCCACGTCACCTGGGGCCTGTAATTATTGCCGAAAGCCGCTCCAGTCGCGGCTGCGGACGGTTGGGCAGATAGAGAAAAACCGGCTTTGAGGAGTTTAGTGGCAGTGATCAAGTGTCATTTTGTGGATGAACGGGAGGAGTTTTTCGCGATTCTTGGCGAAAAATTGGGAGACAGCTTTTTGCTGCTTCCAGCGAAACTCTCAGAGCGGGAAAAACTGGTGGAGTGCGATGTGCTGATCACCAGTTTGCCCAGTCCGGACGAATCCCGATTCGAAGCAAGCCTCACCGGTTTGCAGACTCTGGTCCGAAATCCGGCGGCGGTGCCGGTGGTCGCATTCTTATCCACAACCGACCGTCAAGCCAAGCGCCAGGCCTTGAGCACCGGGGCATACGATTATTTTGTGGAGAGTGCATCCCTGGAAGAATTGCGGCTGGTGCTGCGCAGGGCGGCACAGTTTCATGAACTTCATCGTGAACTGGCGCAGTTGCGGGCATCGGCTGCGAGCCTAACGGATTTTGTATCGGTGGTAGGTACGGACGAAAAGATGCGGGCGATTTACAGCTTCGCCTCCAAGGTGGCGGCAACCGATTCCACATTGCTGGTGACAGGCGAGACTGGAACCGGAAAGGAATTGCTGGCGCGCGCGATCCATCATGCCAGCACTCGGGCACAGCAGCCTTTCCTCGCGGTTGCGTGTTCCTCTTTGCCGGAAACCCTGATTGAGGCTGAGCTCTTCGGGCATGAGCGGGGTGCCTTCACCGGGGCGACGGCGGCGCGCCGTGGGCGATTCGAAGCGGCAGAGCGTGGCACCATCTTTCTGGATGAAGTAGGTGAGCTCTCCCCGGCGATGCAGGTGAAGCTTCTGCGGGTGCTGCAAGAGCGCACCTTCGAGCGCCTGGGCAGCAACCAGCAACGCTCCATGGAAGCGCGTGTGATCTGCGCAACTCACCGCAACCTGGGCGATCTGGTAAAAGCGGGCAGCTTTCGGGCTGATCTGTACTACCGCTTGAACACCATCGAGATCCATCTGCCGGCATTAAGAGAACGGCGGGACGACATCGTGGTGCTCGCCTATTCCTTCCTGCAGAGCCATTGCGAACGTCATCGCCGACCCGCGCGAAGAATTTCAGTGGCTGCGATGGCAGCACTGCAAGAATACGATTGGCCGGGTAACATTCGCGAACTGCAGAACGTAATCGAGCGCGCAGTGGTAATCTGCGACGATGCTGAGATTTCCATCGAGCACCTGCCGTCACAATTTGCGGCATGGGAAGTGGGCATGGAAGACGGTTCCTTTGACGAGGAAGTGCGCGCATTCAAGCGACGACTGATCCGTCGAGTGCTGGAGGAATTCGGCAATAATAAACTGCAAGCCGCCCGTTCTTTGAAGATCGCGCGCTCTTCCCTGCACCGCTTGATTGACGAACTTGAAGTCCCTGAGCCACTCCGGTCCGATCACGATATCAGCAACTGAGTTGCGCCCGCTGCTTTCCAAGCGTCGGGTCTTCACCATCATCCTGCTGTTGGGATTTTTCATCCTGACGGTGCGTGGCGGCCATGATCCAGATCTGTGGTGGCATCTGCGCGCCGGCCAGTACATGGCGCAAAGCCACAGCGTTCTACATCGAGATATCTTCTCCTACACAAAATTTGGTCAGACTTGGATCGCCCATGAATGGCTCTCTGAAGTCATCATGTATCTGGTCTACAAACGGACCAGTTGGGCGGGGCTGAATCTGTTTTTTGGGTTGGCAACAGGCGGCGCGTTCGCAATTACTTTTTTTCGCTGTGCAGGCCGGCCTTACGTCGCGGCGCCCATTGTTTTGTTGGGAATGATGGCCAGCAGTCCAGCTTGGGGACTGCGACCACAGATGTTTTCCGTCTTACTGACGGCTATTTTTCTCCTCTTACTCGATCGCGCTGAAAACAATTCCGGCCTTTCAGGCGGGATCGAGTCGCCGGCTCGCTACCGCTTTCTTTGGCTAATGGCGCCTTTAACCATCCTTTGGGTGAACCTGCATGCTGGTTATGCCATAGGTCTGGTGCTGATCGGCGTAACGCTCGCGGGATGGTTGTTAGAGGTAGGATTGGGGCTTCGTGCCTGGGAAGATGTCAAAGCTCCGGCAAAAACGCTGGCGCTGGTCTTCGTTATCTGTCTGGCCTTGGTTCCGCTGAATCCTAACGGGCTGCGGTTGTACATCTATCCTTTGGAAACGCTGCGTGCGCATGGCATCCAGGATTTTATTCAGGAATGGGCTTCACCGAATTTTCATGAGGTAGAGTTCAAGCCCTTGCTAGCGCTCTTCTTGCTTAGCTTTTTGGCCTTGGCCTTAGCGGGCAGGCGGGTACGAGCGGCGCAGTTGCTCATGCTGGTTGGGACTGCCTATGGAGCCCTAACCGCGGTGCGGCACGTGCCCATCTTCGCCATTGTGGCAGTGCCGATCGTGTGCGCGTGTCTGGTGGGGTGGATGAACGATCAAGGCTGGAAGTGGTTCAAGGCGGACGACCAGAGCGCCGCAGCTGGTAAGCTGGCCCTGAATGTTGTGCTGCTGCTGGCGATGACCGGTTTTATGTTATTTCGTTTCAATTACGTGGTAAGAGAGCAGCCTTCCCTGGAGGCAAGGTACTTTCCTGCGGGAGCCACCGCTTTCCTGGCGCAAAACCAGCCGCCGCCTAACCTGTTCAACTATTACGATTGGGGTGGCTACTTTATTTGGAAGCTCTACCCAAAGTATCGGGTGTTCACGGATGGCCGAACCGACTTGTATGGCGACGAACTAATGGAAGCCTTTTCGCACATCGCGAACGCCGACGATCACACCTGGCGCCAGCGGCTGGAGATGTTTGGAGTGGCCACGGTGGTAGTGCCCCCTCAGAGCGGCCTATCCCGGATTCTGCAATACGATTCCGGGTGGAAGAAATTGTATGAGAACAAACAGGCAGTAATTTTTTCCCGTGAGCATACGGGCAATCGCTGAAAAATGGATAAGACTGAGTCTTAATGGCGGCAAAGTCCTGCTCTCTCAACGCGGGTAGGCACGTCAGTAACTGTCTCTGTTACGCAGCAGTAATCTTGGCGCAGTGTCTTAGTTCTAAGACACCGCTCAGCCCGCTCCGCGATAAAATCCTGTAAGTTGCTGATTCTGCAGCATAAGAAAACCTCCTACGGGTACTCGGGAAGCGCTCTGGATTGCAGGTAAGAAGCAGCATCGAGCCCCAGGCTCGAACTATCTCCATAGGGGAGGCGGTAATGACGGAAGTAATTCGCAGGATGTGGCAGGACGATGAAGGCCAGGACATTGCCGAATACGCAGTGATGTTGGCGGTGATCCTGGTAATTGTGGTGGGAACGATTCGGTTGATAGGAACGAAGTCAAACACCGTGTTCTCGCAAGTTTCCAGTTCAATCGGAACTTAGTTAGGCCGAGGAGTGGAGGCTGGATTCATGGTTTGCACAATGGCGACAGCGGGGTTGCTAGTACATCGCTTAAGAGCGGACCAGGCGACCATGTGGAACGCTCTGATCCTGGCGTTTGTGCTCACCGTCGCCATCGGTGACATTCGTTGGCGGAAGATTCCGCGCTGGATGACCACTTTAGCGGTGTTGGGCGGCCTGGTGTTCCATCTGGTGTCGGGTGGCTTTGTGTCTGCGCTGATTGCCACACTAGTGGCCTTCGGGGTGGGACTGAGCTTTTTTCAGCTCGGGGCGATCGGCGGCGGAGATGTAAAGCTGATTACCGCGCTGGGCGCCTTGCTAGGCCTGGATCGCTGGATCCTAGCGATGGAAGTGGCCGTTCTTGCCGCGGCCGTCATTGGAGTGGCGCAGGCGGTGCGACGAGGAATGTTGAAGCAGATGCTACGCAATATTGCAGAACTGGTGAAGTGGCTGGCGGGAAGAGGGGCGGTAGCCCATCCCGGGATCAATGTACGCAATGCAGCCATGGTCCGGGCGCCGTTTGGGGTGGCCGCAGCTCTGGGAACCATCTTTGCGGTGTTCCGGCCATGAACCAAAACCCGAAGGCAACTGCACTCTTGGTGATTGTTCTAGGGCCTTCATTGCGATTGAATGAATCGAGCTTGAACGAGGAGATGTGATGAACCGCAATCGCCTGTTATTGATTGGTGTTATGGCGCTGGGGCTGGGCGCTCTGGTCAGCTACGTGGTGTACAACACCTTGCGCAAGACCGTGGCCAGTGTGAAAGAGGCCAACACTCAAGTGGTGGTGGCTGCCACGGACATGCAGGTCGGCTCCAAGATTGAGGACAAAAACCTGCGGGAGATCAAGCTGCCAGGCGGCGAACTGCCTGCGGGTTATTACCAGCATAAAGGTGAATTGCTGGGCCGGGGGGTGATCCTGCCGATCAGCAAGGGCGAATTCGTCCTGCCGGGCAAACTGGCGGCGGAGAATGCGGGCGCAGGACTGCCTTCGCTGATTCCGCCGGGAATGCGCGCGGTTTCGGTCCGCGTTAACGATGTAGTGTCGGTTGCCGGTTTCGTGGTTCCGGGTACCAGAGTTGACGTCCTGCTCACCGGTAATCCAAAAGGCACTAACGAACCTTTGACCACCACTGTCCTCGAAAATGTGGAAGTGCTGGCGGCGGGTCAGAGACTGCAGCGCAATTCTCAAGGCGAGCCGCAACAGGTGCCGGTGATCACGTTGCTGGTGTCACCCGATGATGCGCAAAAGTTAACCATGGCGGGGCAGGATGGCAGAATCCAGCTCTCATTGCGCAACCCACTCGACACCACCGAGGAGAACCTGAGCGTAATCAAGGACTCGTCGCTCTACAAAATGCCGGTTGCCAAAGAGGTCGGTCCAAGCCGGCCGAAGGTGCGGAGAGCGGCCGCAACGCCCTCACCGAATGTTTACGTGATCGAGATGATCAAAGGTGACAGGCGAGACACGACCAAGTTTTAGAAAACTGAGCGAATAACGGAATATCTCCCCCGATATCCCAAGCAAGTGCTGGTGAGCGGAGAGGAAGAAAAATGCGATTCTTCAAAGCAACTTTGAGTGTGTGCGGGCTGACGGTGCTGGCGACCACGTTGCTGCTGGCACAAGCGACGAATGCGACAAACCCGACTGCCACGCCGCCAGCAACGCAGCAGGGCGCACCGGCAACCAGCGGTCAGCAAGCCTCACCCGAGCAAACTCTGCCCACGGGCAGCGGGCAACAGTCAACCACGGTTCCTGGCCCCTCAGCCAGCAACGCGCAGAGTCCAGAGCAGGGGCCGGCCCCGTTGCGGGTTATGGTTGGCAAGTCCTTGCTGATTAACACCACCGAGCGCCTGAAGCGAGTCTCGGTCACTGATCCCAACGTGGCGGACGCAATTGTAGTGACGCCCACGCAGATCCTGGTACACGGTCGCGCGCCCGGCGAAATTTCGTTGCTGATCTGGGATGAAGCGGAACGTTCACGGAGCTTTGATCTGCGGGTAGATGTTGACGTGACCGCATGCGCGGAAGAGATCCACCGCATATTTCCTGATGAGCAGATCAACGTGACCCCGTCGCGAGCAGCGGTCGTCCTTTCCGGACACGTCTCTACGGAGGATGTGGCGAAACGCGCGGGGCTTATCGCAGATGCCTACAGCAAGACGGTGGTGAACGTCCTTACCTTCGGCCCGGTGGGCGCCCAGGAGATCTTGTTGGAAGTGAAATTCGCCGAAGTGGACCGGAGCTGGTTGACGCAGTACGGGCTGAATATATTTTCCACTGGCGCCGGGAACAGTATCGGGATGCTACAAACCCAGCAATTTGGCTCCACGAATACATTTAATTTGAAAGACGTGACGCCCCACGCCCCCGGACTTCCGGGTACTACGACCTTTCCCAATCTTGACCCCTTGAACCTGTTTCTCTTCCGGCCCGATCTCCACCTGGGCGCGACATTGCGTGCCCTGGAGCAGAAGAACCTTCTGCAGATCCTGGCGGAACCGAACCTGATCGCGGTGAACGGTAAGGAGGCCAGCTTTCTGGCGGGCGGAGAATTTCCCTTCCCCGTGGTACAGCCTGGCGCGGGTTTCACCGCGGTGAGCATACAGTTCAGACAGTTCGGCGTGGTCCTGAAATTCACTCCCGTCATCATGCCCAATGGCAACATTCACCTGAAGGTGGCGCCGGAAGTAAGCCAGTTGGATTTCTCCAATGCGCTTACGATCTCGGGTTTTGTGATTCCGGCCTTGAGCACGCGGAAAGCAGAAACCGAACTCGAGATGCAGGATGGCCAGACCTTTGTGATCGCCGGGTTGATGGACAATCGGGTGACCAACATCAATGAAAAAATTCCCGGGCTGGGGAACCTTCCGATCATCGGCAACCTGTTCAAGAGCAAAAGCAACCAGAAGAACCACTCGGAGCTGATGGTCCTGGTTACGGCCCGCAGGATTTCGCCTTCGATAAGCGCGCCCCCTTTGCCCAAACATCCGAAACCGTACCTCGACAAAGAGAAGTTCGACGGCGGTCAGAATTCAACCGGAGGCAAGTGACACCTAAACACCCAGGGAAGGTAGCGGAGCAATGGCAGAACTGGCAGTAGTGATTTTGGCGACGGACGAGGAGCAGCGCTCGGTGCTGCAAATGCTTGTGGATGGGACCAACGTAGCTCGCACAGTGCACAGCGCCGCCAGTCTGCCGGTGGCGGCCACGGACCCATTGGTGCGCCGCATTCAGAGCCTGGCGACTGACGTACTGCTGGTTGATATCCCGTCGGAGAACCCCACGCCGGCGATACGAGCCATCGAGATGCTAAAGGCAGAAGTTTCCAGCGCGGCCATTTTCGCGATTGGCAGCATGTCGCAACCGCAGGTGATCGTGGGCGCAATGCGCGCGGGAGCGCGCGAGTACATTGAGCGCCCCACTACCACCACCGCTCTGCTGGAAGCATTCGTACGACTCACCGCCGCGCAACGCAAGGCACGGTCGGAAAGCGGTCACCGCGGCAAAGTATTCACCGTAATCAACGCCAAAGGTGGAACGGGGGCAACCACGGTTGCCGTAAACACGGCGCTTTCCCTGCAAGGTTCTCACGGTGGCGTGGTGCTGGTGGACCTGGCCCCCCTGGGCCATGCCGCTCTTCACTTGAATGTTAAGCCGCTGTTCACGGTGGCAGATGCCCTACGCAACCTGCACCGCATGGACACTTCCCTGCTGGAAAGTTTTATGACGCGCCATCCTGATGCGTTGCACTTGCTGGCTGGCATGAGCGCTCCCGCCGGCGTGGAGCCCACCACCAGCGAATTCGCCGCGTTGTTCGACATGCTGGTTGGCCACTATCGCTACGTGGTGGTGGACGCTTCGACGCGGCTGGATGTGGCCACGCGGCTGGTCTGCAATCTATCAGAATGCGTGCTCCTGGTGGCGCATACCGATGTGGCCTCACTGTGGAGCGCCTCGAGGGTGCTGCAGTATCTCGGTGAATCGGGAGGGCGCGAGCGGGTGAGGCTGGTGCTGAACCGGTTTCGAAAGATTCCGGGGTTCAGCGAGAGCGATGCCGAGGCGGCCACGGGCGCAAAGTTGCTTTGGAAGATCCCCAATCACTATTTCGCGGTATCGAATTCCATTGATCGGGGAGTACCCGTAATCCAGCAAAACCATTCAGAAATTGCCCGTTCTTTTGCCGGGCTGGCGGCGGCGCTCACGGAGAACGATGGCGGAAAGAACGCATCCTGGTCGTTGTTCAAGACGGTTTAGGGATAGGTGTAACTCATGGGTACCTTGGGAACAAGTGCAAGCTTCGAACGGACCGAGTACCAGCAGGTCAAGGCTGATCTCCACCGCAAGATTCTGGACCGCCTAAACCTGGAAAAATTGGGCCGCACGCCGAACGAGGCGGCCCGGGAAGAGGTCCTCACGTTGATCCGCAACTCCGTGAACGGAGAGGCGGTGCCGCTAAGTTTTGCCGAACGCGAACGGCTGGCCCGGGAAATCCTGGATGAGATTTTTGGATTAGGTCCGCTGGAGCCGCTGCTGAAGGACCCCAGCATCTCCGATATTTTGGTGAACCGCTACAACCAGGTCTATGTAGAGCGGGCCGGCAAGCTGGAGCCGACCGGGCTCACCTTCAAAGACGATCAGCACCTGATGCAGATCATTGATCGCATCGTATCGCGAGTGGGACGACGGGTGGATGAATCGTCACCCATGGTAGACGCACGGTTGCCTGATGGCTCGCGTGTGAACGCCATCATTCCGCCGCTGGCGATTGATGGACCGTGCCTCTCCATCCGGCGTTTCGGACGCGATCCTTTGACGGCACGCAACCTGATCGAAAACAAGACCCTGACTGAGCCCATGCTGGAGATGCTGGCCGCCATGGTGAAGGGCCGGCTCAATCTGCTGATCTCGGGTGGAACCGGCGCCGGCAAAACGACATTGCTCAATGTTCTTTCCGGTTATATTCCGAACTCAGAACGGGTCGTCACTATTGAAGACGCCGCCGAATTGCAGTTGAAGCAGGAGCACGTGGTGCGCCTGGAGACACGCCCACCCAATATTGAAGGTAAAGGCGCTATTCGGCAGCGGCAGCTGGTAATCAACAGCTTGCGTATGCGTCCGGACCGCATAGTGGTCGGCGAAGTCCGTGGCGAAGAAGCGTTCGACATGTTGCAGGCCATGAATACGGGTCACGAAGGGTCGTTGACCACGGTCCACGCCAACACCCCACGGGACGCGCTCTCCCGCGTGGAAAACATGGTCTCCATGGCCAATCTGAATATTCCGGAGCGGGCGGTACGCCAGCAGATCGCTTCCGCCATCCACGCAGTGGTGCAGATTGCGCGCCTCTCTGACGGCACGCGCAAATTGGTGTCCATTGCTGAGGTCACCGGCATGGAAGGCGAAGTTATTTCCATGCAGGAAGTGTTCACCTTCGAGCGTAAGGGACTGGGCGAGGGCGGCAAAGTCCGGGGCGTGCTGAAGGCGACCGGAATTCGGCCCAAGTTTGCCGAGCGCCTTATTGCCAGTGGGTGCCGTTTGCGAGCGGCGCTGTTCGAATCGCAAGTGGAGACGTAGAAGCGGGCCAAGTTTTTCGGAGGCAGGAAGATGTTGCTTGCGTTGATCGCGTTAGTAATTTTCGTGCTGGTGGCGGCGGGAGTATTTTCGCTGGCTTCGTTGCTGGACCAGCGCGGTTCTCATGCGCGTGTCCTGAGGGAACGCCTGGCGACCGTGCAACTGGCGAACGATCGTACGTCCAGCGACGAGCTGGCATTGCTGCGCGACGAGATGCTGAGCGACATTCCCGCGCTGAATCGTTTGCTGCAAGGTTCGACCCGAATCTCAGGCCTGCAACGGCTGCTCGCGCAGGCAGACACCAAGATGAAGGCGGGCAAGTTCCTGGTGTTTACTGTGGCCAGCGCTGTGCTGCTGTGGGGCGTGGTGGTGTTGATTACCGCCAATCCGTTGTTTGGGGCACTGGGCGCGATAGCGGGTTTGTTTATCCCGTATATCTACGTTTCTTTTCTGCGCGCCAGCCGTTTCCAGAAATTTGAAGAGATCTTTCCGGAAGCCATTGACACTCTGGCCCGAGCCGTACGTGCCGGGCACGCTTTCACCACGGCGCTGGAACTGATCTCCAACGAAATGGCAGAGCCGGTATCGGGAGAATTTCGCAAGCTGTACGAAGAACAGAAGTTCGGCCTGCCAGTGAAGGACGCACTCCTCAACCTGGCAGACCGGGTGCCCATCGTGGACGTGAAATTCTTCGTCACTGCAGTGATGCTGCAGCGGGAAACCGGCGGCAACCTGGCAGAAATTCTGGATGGCCTCTCCTACGTGATACGCGAGCGCTTCAAAATCCTGCGCCAGGTGCGGGTGTACACGGCACAGGGACGCATGACCATGATCCTGCTGATGGTCCTGCCCATTGTGGTGGCGGTTGTGTTGTCAGTGATGAGCCCGGAGTTCATTAAGCCTTTGCTCTATGACCCGCTGGGTCATTGGCTGATTGCGGCGGGTTTCACGCTACAGGTGCTGGGATATTTCTTTATTCGGAAGATCATTCGGATACAGGTCTAATTTATGGCATTGACACTGGCAATTTTGCTGTTCGTAACCGTCTTCGCGGCGGTATTCGCCTTTGGCGCGGCAACCATGGCGCCGGCCTCTGTACTGGGCAGCCGCCTGCGTTCACTGGGATGGCAGCGCTCGCAGCCGGAGGAAAAGCCGGCGATGAAAGAGCGCGTAGAGCAGGTGATGGATCCGCTCTCTAAGGCTTTGCCCAAGTCGCCTACCGAGGTATCGTCAACCCGTGTATTGCTGATGCAGGCCGGCTACCGCGATCCCAAACACCTGACTATCTATTTTGGCTTCCGCGCCATGCTGGCATTTGGCGCACTGGTGATCGCAGTCGTCACCGGCGTGGGAATCAGTTCGCCATTGTTGCTGGTAGCACTTCCTTTGGGCGGATACATGGTCCCCCGCTTCATGTTGAAGCGGAAGATCCGCCAGCGCCAGTTGCGGATTCGCCTTGCCCTTCCCGATGCGCTGGACCTGCTGGTGATCTGCGTGGAGGCCGGGTTGGGCTTGGACCAGGCTTTGCAGCGCGTAGGCGAAGACCTGCGACATGCGCATCCTGACCTAAGCGATGAATTGCGCCTGGTCAATCTGGAAATGCGCGCCGGAAAAGCCCGGCAAGAGGCATTGCGCAATCTGGCGGAGCGTACCGGCGTGGATGACATAAAGGCGCTGGTGGCGGTGCTGATCCAGACCGACCGCTTCGGCACGAGCATCGCGCAGGCGTTGCGCGTGCACTCAGACGCGTTGCGCACCGAGCGGCGGCAACGAGCTGAAGAACAGGCTGCAAAAACTACCATCAAGATGGTGCCCGTTCTGGTCTTGTTTGTTTTTCCCTCCATGTTTTTCGTGAGTCTGGGCCCGGCAGCCATACAGATGATCCGCGTTCTGCTTCCGGAGTTGGGACAATGACACCGGGAGTAGTGGCGGTGCTGGTGGTGCTGCTGTTGTTAGGACTAGTGGCCTACAACCGGCAAAAGGACCGAGTCTAGGAGATTTTTGAATGCCCGGGAACTCGCGGAAGGGGTATGCGTTCAATCACACGCGGCAGGCGTTCCTGGCGACCGAGCTATTGGTCGCTGACACGCACTGGAGCCGGCTGCGCGGTCTGATGGGAACCGAGGCCACGAGTTTCCGCTTCGGCCAGGGCCTCTGGATCGTTCCCAGTCATGGGGTGCACACAATGGCCATGCGCTATCCCATTGACGTCATTTACCTCAACAATGGGAAAACCGTTATCCATCTGGAAGAGAACGTAAAACCATGGCGGTTTGCGCCGATACGGATGGAAGCGGCCACCGTCATCGAGCTGCCCTGCCACACCGTCTGGAACACCGGCACGACCATTGGGGACGTGATTGAGATCGCCTTCGGAGTTTCAAAGAAAGCGGAGGGTGCATGACCGAACTCTTCGCGGTGAAGGAAGCTCCCGACACTCTGCTCATGGATGAAGTGTTCACCCAAGCTCCTAATTTCCTGATCGAGTGGGAACCGCGCTGGGCGGCATTTTCCAGCTCGCTCGGCCCAGCGATGCAAAAATCGTCGCGACAACTTCGCGGCGAGTGCAATCCTGGACTTTTTCCCGGCTACCGGATCCTGATCGCGTGGGCGCTGGAAGTGGTGCTGTTGATCGCGGCCATCAGTATTCCAAGCGCCTTGCAGCGCATGCAGCCGTACACGCCGTTGACGCGCCCCAAGTACGACGTTATTTACTACTCTGGCGATTACCTGCCGCAGACCACGGACACCGGCGGCACCCACGCTGGGCACACAGGTCGCGCCGGAGGCAGGCATGCCAAGCATCCCACGCAGGTGATCAAGGTGGCGCGCGGCGATGCGCAGACCGAAAAAGTTGTGGACGCCCCCAAGCTGAAACTTCCGCGCAGCGACGATGCGGTGGCGAACCTGATCGCAGTGGCAGCCGCCAAACCCGGCCCGCCTCCAACCGAGGGTCTGCGTCCGCTCTCCAAACCTAAGTTGCTCTTGCCGGAAGATGCGATTGCGCCAACACCTGAGGTCTCGCGGCAGAAATTGCAGAAAATGGCGCTGATGGATGTTTCCGCCGTCCCTCCCCAGCCGGAGGTAACACGCGACAAGCTGGCAAAGGCTCCGCTGATGGATACCACCGTGGTGCATCCTGCGCCAGAGGTGATGCGGGATAAATTGGCAAAAACCGCGATGCCGGAAACCACTGTGGTTCATCCGGCGCCCACTGGAATCGCGCGGGAAAAAGTGAAGCTGCCGGAGATCAAAGACAACGTGGTGCCTCCTCCGGTGAGCGCTCCGGTTCGCGAATCGCAACTCCAGGCCAAGTTGTCACTGCCTCCTCCGACCGTGGTCCAGCCTCCGCCCAGCAGCACCAACCTGGCACATGAAATTTGGGGGATGGCAGGATCGTTATTTGGTGGCGGCAAAAAAGATGTTGTGCCCCCGCCGGTGGATGCGCAGGGCGGCAGCCTGGGCAAGACATCGTCCCCAGCAATGTCCTTTGGCGGTGACCGGGAAGGCGCGGTTGTGCCTCCTCCGCCTGACCTGGCCGGGGGTACAGCTCACGGAAGCAAGAGCGGGAATGCCATGGCGGGCCTGGGAGCCAGCCCAGTGTTGGCACCTGCAGGAGGTGGCAATTCACGCTCGTCGGGTGTAGTGGCCTCGTCGCAGCCAGGCGCCAAGCTCGGAGTTCCGGGAAACGCTGGCGCGGGCTCGATTGCCATGTCTCCGGACGGTAACGGCACCGCCGGGTTGGGTGGCAAGGGCAGCGGCGCGGGAACGGGCGCAGGCGCTGGTCCGGGCAGCGGAAAAGTGGGTGAAGGCTCGGGCGCGACAGACACGGGAATTGGATTTGGCGCGAACCGCGCCAACAACAGCGGCATCAGCAGCAGCCCGGGGCACGGCGGCGCGGGTAGCGGCGGTGGGAAGACCGAGGTAGCCGGGATCGCTATCCGGGGAGGCGTGGTCAACCTGCCGAGTTTCTCAAGCGGCGGGGACGCGCCCAGCACTCCACCGCGCACCCCCAGTGAGCGGCCCATCCATCCCCCGGCGATCACCATTGTGGCGACGGCGCGTTCGGGCGGAGCACTCAACCTTTACGGCGCCCTGAAGGGCGACAAGGTTTACACCATTTACATAGATACGCATCAGGGCATCGCAGTGCTGCAGTTCGCCGCGCCTCCGGCCAAGGGCGGCTTCGACGAGGATCTGACGCCACCCGAACCTGAACAGACCGAATTGCCGCCGGAATTGAAGAAGTCACGCGTGCTGGTGGAGTGCAATATCAATCCCTCCGGCTATCTTAGTGAACTGAAGGTATTGCAGACACCCGGCGGGAATGTAACCGCCAAAATGCTTGAGGCGTTGGAAGGGTGGCGGTTCCGGCCAGCGCTCAAGGGACAGAACCCAATCGCAGTGCAGGCGATCTTAGGGTTCAACATTGACACGAAGTAATGTGTAATTGCGGAATTGCTAATCGTGTAATTGGAAATCCTTCAGCCCTCAGGAGCGGCGACCAAAGATAATTGCCACTCCGTCGTCGTAAACCACTCGCCATTTAGGAATCTCTTTCAGCGCATTCGCAAGGGTTGACTCGGGACGAATCAGCACCCAATTGACGTGCCAGCGATCCAGCACCGATTCCCAATTAGGCTGGACATCTTTCACCTTGATGTAGTCTTTGACAAAATCTTCGCCGTAAAAGTCGTGGCGATCGTCGGTAAAAACCTGGTAGCCGTTCAGGCGATAAATGAGATAACCGCCCCAGTAGTCGGGATTAAAGACCTGCCGCTGAACTCCGTGAGTCGCAAGATAATCAGCGGCTTTCACGGGAAATCTGTGATCATCGAAATGTGCGTTCAGTAACTGGCGATCGCCGAGACGTCCGCCATGGGCACACACCCACAGAGTTCCTGCGACAAACAGCACTGGAACTATGTGGCCGCGAAAGCCAAGTTCGGTCCTGGCCAGACGACCGGAGAGGCCATCGAGTTTTGCCAAAAGGCGGCGGGAGAATAGCGAACCTGCGGCTGGAGCAAGCTGCGAGGAAGCTTTTGCCACAACGTCAGAAAGCAACGGCGCTACGGTAAGAGTTAGCAGGATGCAAGCAATGGGAATGTTGCGCGCGGCGTACAGTCCAGCGTACACGCTGAACAGAATGACCAAAAGATGGGCGGCGCGCAGCTTGCGGCGATTCAACGCCAGAACCAGAAAGCTCAAGAGCAAAACGGCGGCAAAGAATTTCTCCGCAGCATGGTGAAAGTTGGGCGAGAGAAATTCCTGAATATTGTTCATGTAGAACGAGCTGGTGAGATAGCCGTAGATGTGCTGCCACAACTTGTAGCCGTGTGGGTTCACCACGGTCGCAGCCAGAGTCAGCAGTCCGGCGACGCCCAGATTATGGATGCGGTTTGTTTCCACCGCATGGGCGGCGTTGTCAGGAGCGCGCCAGCGGTCCCAAAGAGCGCCTGCGAGGTACAAACCTATCAGAGCAAGCCCGACGATGAATCCCCCGTGCACATTAACCCAGATCAGCATCAGCACAGGAAGCCAGAGAAGACTGCGTAAACTCTGACGGTTGGATTCGGAACTGGAAGTTGCATTCTCGAGAATCTCCCACCAGACCAGGACGAACAACCAGGTGAACAAGTGGGGACGTGCCAGAAAATGAATGCTCGATGCCATGAACGACAGAATCACGAATAGAGCGGCGCTCAGCAGATGCCCGCTGCGGGCCACGGTGCGGCGCAAGAGAAGCGCAAAGACGCCCGCGATCACTAAAGCGCTCAAGAGAACAATGCCATTTAAACCCAGGAGCGAGTCGGTCGCCCCGGCCGCCACATCGTAGAGCCACTCCCAGGAGTACCAACGCTGGCCAAACATGGTGTAAGAAAAGTAGTCCTCGCGCGGGACGGCCCGAGTCTGCAGAATGTGCTGACCATTGCGAATATGCCAGCCGGTGCCGGCATCACCTAACAGCCTCGTCTGGAGAGGACCGTAGGTCAGGGCAAAAAAAATGGCGATAAAGATCACATCGGCAATCGAGGGCGCAAGCCAGCGAAACCAGGCAGGTCCAGACTGCTCGACAGCTCGCGAACTGTGGTGTGGTGAGGCCGTGGCGGTGGCGCCGGCTAAGGTCATGAGGAACGTGGTTTCATGTTAACCCGGAGATGCCGGAGACCGAAGCAAATCGCTGCGAAACTCCTGATGGTAGATCGACCGTTAGTCGTGTGACCGGCTGACGAGTTCCGGTTCGCGTACAAATTCAGGCTGCTCCCCGGCGGGGCGGCGACGCCGTAGCCTCTTCACCCAGTTCTGGAAGGATTCCATATAAGTGTAATAAACGGGAGTGATGTACAGGGTCAACAATTGGGAGAATACCAACCCGCCCACAACCGCCAACCCCAGGGGCCGGCGCGATTCAGAGCCCGCTCCGAAGCCCAGCGCAATCGGCAGCGTTCCCATGAGCGCGGCCATGGTGGTCATCATGATTGGCCGGAAGCGGACCAGCGCGCCTTCGTAGATAGCTTCCCCGGCTGACTTCCCTTCCCGGCGCTGGGCCTCGAGCGCGAAGTCAATCATCATGATGGCGTTCTTTTTGACAATGCCGACCAGCATGATCACGCCTACAAAGGCGTAAAGGTTGAGGTCCATATGGAACAGCATCAGCGTAAGCAGCGCGCCAAAACCCGCTGACGGCAACCCGGAGAGAATGGTCAGCGGATGAATGAAGCTCTCGTACAGGACACCGAGCACCAGATAGATGACGAGAATGGCCATCAACAGCAGTAGTCCGAGACCCTTGAACGAAGACTGGAAAGCCTGCGCCGTGCCCTGAAAACTGGTGCTCATGGTGCTGGGCAACAAGTGTTGAGCAACCTTATTGACGACGCCAACTGCATCCCCGAGGGCGACGCCCGGACGCAAGTTGAAACTGATGGTGACCGCTGGAAGCTGCCCGAGGTGGTTGACGCTCAGCGGACCGAGGCTGCGCGTAAGAGTCGCCACTGCATTCAGCGGCACCAGTTGGCCGCGCGAGGAGCGTACGTAAAGCATGGAGAGCGCTTCCGGATCCAACTGATATTGGTCCTCGAGCTGCATGATGACGTAATAGGTGTTATTCGGGGTGTAGATGGTCGAGATCTGCCGCTGCCCGTAAGCGCTGTAGAGCGCATCTTCAACCTGCTGCGCGGTGATACCCAGGGCAGAGGCCTTATCGCGATCAATCTGCACATTGATCTGCGGGTTCTTCACCTGCAGATCGCTGGTTACGTCCTGAAGCAAACGCTGTGTATCCGGATCGCCGCGAAGTTTGGCCTCTAATTTGGGGGCGTACTCGTATAGCTCCTTGGTGTCCGGGCTCTGAAGCGTGAACTGGTACTGGCTTTTTGTGAGCTGGCCGCCAATGCGAATGGGCGGCAGCACCTGCGCGAAGGTATTGATCCCCGGAATTTGAGCGAGCTGCGGACGGAGCTCCTGGATCAACTGCAACGCGCCCTTGCGTTCGTTGCGAGGCTTCAAGTGGATGAAGATGCGCCCCGCGTTTGCACCGGCAACGGTGGAAAAGAACTCCTGCCTCCAGGGCTGGCGTTCGACGACTTCGTTGAGCGCCTTCTGGTGGCGAACCATGCTCTGGAAAGAGACGTCCTGCGGCCCTTCGGTGAAGACAAAGATCTGTCCCGTGTCCTCGTCGGGTAGGAATCCCTTGGGCACGATCGTGAAGAGGTATACGGTGGCGACCAACACCAGCAGCGAGACCGACATGGTTGCCAAGCGGTGGCGCAGGGTCTTCTGCAGCGTCCAGTCATAACCGTGCAGCAGGCCATTGAACATGCGTTCCGTAAACGCGTAAGCGCGCCCGTGGCCCTCCTCTTTGGGAGGGCGCAAGAAGCGGCTACACAGCATTGGCGTAAGGCTGAGAGAAACAAATCCTGAGACCAGAATTGCAGCGCCGATGGTCACCGCAAATTCGTGCAGCAGCCGCCCCAGAATGCCGCCCATGAACAAGATCGGAATGAAGACCGCAGCCAATGACAAGGTCATGGACACGATAGTGAAGCCGATCTCGCGAGAGCCGCGCAATGCAGCCTGCATCACCGGCTCGCCCATCTCCATGTGGCGGACGATGTTTTCCAGCATGACGATGGCGTCGTCCACCACGAATCCCACCGACAAAGTCAGAGCCATGAGCGAGAGATTGTCGAGCGAATAGTTCAGCAGGTACATCACGGCGAAGGTGCCCACAATCGACATGGGCAGCGCCAGGCTGGGAATGGCCGTAGCAGAGATATTCCTCAAAAAGAGGAAGATCACCATGATGACCAGCATCAGTGCCAGAAGCAGCGTGAACTTCACATCGTTGACCGAACTGCGAATCGAAACTGACCGGTCGTAGAGGATGTTCAACCGCACCGCAGGCGGAATCAGGGCCCGGAACTTGGGCAACAATTGCTTGATGGAGTCCACGACTTCGACGGTGTTGGTACCGGGCTGCCGCTGGATCGCCAGTACGATGGCGCGTTCGACCCCGTTGTCACTCCCGTACCAGCTTGCGGTCTTGTCATTTTGGACGCTGTCGAATGTTTTGCCAATGTCGGAGAGGCGGACCGGAGCCCCGTTGCGATAGGCCACAATCAGTGGAGCGTATTGCGAGGCCCGCATCAGCTGACCGGTGGCTTGTACGGTGAAAGCCTGGTGAGAGCCGTAGAGAATTCCTGTGGGCAGGTTGACGTTGCCGCTGGCCACCGCTTGCTGGACTTCGTCAATGCCGATCTGCCGGCTAGCCAAAGCTTTCGGATCCAACTGCGTGCGCACCGCATATTTTTGCGAGCCGAAGACGCTCACCTGGGCGACGCCGCTGACCATCGAGATGCGCTGCGCCATCAGCGTTTCGGCGTACTCATCTATGTCAGAGAGGCGCATGCTGGGTGAACTCAGCGCCAGATAGAGAATCGGCGAGTCCGCCGGGTTTACTTTCTGATAGGAAGGCGGAGCGGGAAGGTTCTGCGGCAAATCGCGGGCAGCGGCTGAGATCATGGACTGGACATCTTGCGCCGCGGCATCCAGACTACGGCTCAGATTGAACTGCAGCGTGATCTGCGTCGTGCCCTGGGAGCTGGTTGACGTCATCGAGTCCAGGCCAGCAATGGTCGAGAACTGCTTCTCCAGCGGCATGGCGACCGACGATGCCATGGTGTCGGGATTGGCTCCGGGCAGGCTGGCACTCACCAGGATGGTCGGAAAATCAACGTTCGGCAGGTCGCTCACCGGAAGATCACGATAGGCAATGATCCCGAACATGAGGATCGCCATCATGACCAGAGTGGTCATCACCGGGCGTTTAATGAAGGTTTCAGCGACACTCATCTACGCGTGTACTCCGAAAATCGCTACTCGCCGCCAGGCTGATTTGAAGAATTGTTGCCGGCTGCAGTCGGTTGACCCACCGGCGACTTAAGTTCCACTTTTGCCCCAGGAACAAGCCGCAACTGGCCGTCCGTGACCACGCGTTCTCCGGGCTGAAGCCCTTTTTGGATCACGGCTTGCGAGCCGACGTTCTGGCTGACCACGACCGGCCGCGATTCCGCCGTCATGTCTGGCTTGATTACGTAAACAAACTGCCCGTTCTGACCAGTTTGCAGGGCCTGCGCTGGAACGACTATGGCATCCGGACGGGTGGCCAGGGTCAACGCCGTATTAACGAACTGGCCCGGCCACAGCCGGCGCTGGCGGTTGGGAAAGGTCCCCTTAAGCTTAATTGTGCCGGTGGTCTGGTCAACTTGATTGTCCAGGAAGCTAAGCTCACCGACTCCCAACGGTTCCGTGCTATGGGGCACACTGGCGCTGACCGGGAGTTTTCTCCGGCTGAAAGATTGCTTAATTTCTTCCAGGTACTGCTCCGGAACGGTGAAGGTGACGTAAATGGGTTCGACCTGGTTGATGGTCACCAGAATCGGAACATCGTTGGCTTTGACCATGTTGCCGGCCTTCACCATCAGATTACCGGTGCGACCCTGGAGTGGAGAATAAATAGTGCAGTACGTCAGCTGAACCTTGGCGTTCTCTACCGCAGCCTTGTCTGCCTCAACCGCGGCATCGAGCGCAGCCGCCGAAGTGGTCATTTGCTCGGCTTGTTCTTTGGCAATGACTCCGGCCTTTTCCAGGGCGTCATAGCGGCGGGCTTGGGCTCGGGCATTCTCCGCCTGAGCGATGTCGTGTGCGAGATTTCCCTTTTGTTGGGCGAGCGCGGCTTCAAAAGGACGCTTATCAATGGCGAACAGAAGCTGGCCTTTGCGGACGTAATCCCCTTCCTTGAAATAGACGCCGGTCAGTTGGCCCGAAACATTCGGCTTAATGAAAACCGTTGAATAAGCCTCGACAGCGCCAATTGCGGTGATCTGAACCGGGACGCTCTTCTGTTCAACCGAGGCCACCACCACAGGCACCACCTGGGGCGCTGCCGCCTGGGTCTTTTGCTGGGAGCACGCCGCCAGCCCACCCGCGAATAGCGCGACGAGAAGTAAAGTGGCCACCGTGAGCAGCATATTTTTAAAGCGCTGGTTAAGTTTCATGGCTTGCATAATCGGTTGGTTCTAGCCTGGATTCGCCCTTCGTATTCGACGTCAACAAACCTCTTTCGACACTGCTATTTACGACTTCTTGCCTGGTTTTCCGGACCCGTTATGGGGTTGCTTTTCGTCTTTCAGCAGCATGCCTTTCAGCCAGATATCGGTCAGCACCTGGCTTACTTCCCGATGTTCGAATTTCTGGTAACGCTTCCACCCGAACAACTCCTGCATCCAGGAGTGATAGACGACCATGCCAATGAAGCCGCGCGCCGCCAGCAACGGATTCACCTCCCGAAACCGGCTCTCACTGATGCCAAGACGGATGTGGTCTGCGAGTATTTCGTAATATTCGGCCACGTAGGTACGGAAGAAACGGTGCGATAGCCGGTGGTTTTCAAGTGCCGTGAAGAGCAGCAGGCGCGAGAGCGTGGTGTCCCTGGCCCGGCGCTCAAGTATTTCCTGTGCCAAGGCCGAAAAAACTTCGCGATCGCTGCCGCCCTGGCGAAGCCTGTCTTTCAGAAATTCACCCGCGGGACGCCGGCACTTGTGCTCGATCACCGCCCAGTAAAGATCTTCTTTGGTTGGAAAATGGCGGAAGATGATGGCCTCGTTCACCCGTGCCCTTTCGGCAATCTGGCGAGTCGTGGTGCCCTGGAAGCCGCGGCGGGCGAATAACTGCAGGGCCACGTCCATGATCTGCTGCCGGCGGTCGGCAGCGGAGAAGCGAACTGGAGCGGTCGCGGCCATGTAAGTAACTGCTTACTTTAATCCCAAGGGCTTAGCGCGGTCAACGCCGCCGGTAAGGCTCTCTGGCGCGTTCGGGATATTTTTCAACCCCACCACACATTCGCGAATCCCTATAGGTAGAGTTAGGTATGGCAAAGAAGTCTAATGCGCGGGTAGTTGTGGTTGGAGGCGGTTTTGGCGGGTTGACTGCTGCCCGCGCTTTGTCGCACCTGCCGGTGCAGGTCACGTTGGTGGATCGGAAGAACCACCACACCTTCCAGCCCCTGTTGTACCAGGTAGCAACTGCGGGACTGTCACCGGGAGACATCACCGCGCCCATGCGTTGGGTAATGCGGCATTCACCCAACGTTGAAGTGATAATGGCGGAGGTCAGCGGTTTCGACCTGGCTCGCAGGAAAGTGCAGGCAGCAGAGCTCGAACTTCCCTATGACTACCTCATCGTTGCCGCCGGGGCGAAGCACGCTTACTTTGGCCATGAACAGTGGGAGGCATGCGCGCCGGGTCTTAAGACAATTGAAGACGCGCTGGAAATTCGCAATCGCGTGCTGCTGGCATTCGAGTTGGCGGAACGCGAAGCCGCAACCGGTCGCGGACAGATGCCGCTGAATTTCGTGGTTATTGGTGGAGGCCCCACAGGCGTGGAATTAGCGGGAACGCTGGCAGAAATCGCCCATAACGCGCTGTCTCGCGATTTTCGGGCAATTGATCCCAAGCGCGCACGAATCATCCTGGTTGAGGGCGGCCCGCGAGTGCTTCCGGCTTATCCCGAAGACCTTTCCCGCAGCGCGGAGAAACAGCTAACCCGTTTGGGAGTGGAGGTGCTCACGTCTGCAATGGTCACCGATGTGCGGCCGGGATCCGTACACATGGGTGAGAAGGTGCTGCCGGCCACGGTGATTTTGTGGGCGGCAGGCGTGGCGGCCTCGCCGCTGGGAAGGAAACTGGGCGTGGCCGTGGATCGCGTTGGAAGGGTGCCGGTGCTGAGCGATCTGAGCCTGCCGGAACATCCGGAAGTGTTTGTGATCGGTGACCTGGCGGCATTTCAAGATGAGGCCGGAAAACTATTACCGGGAGTGGCGCCGGTAGCTATCCAGGAAGGCAATGCGGTCGCCAGGAACATAGCGCGCGAGCTGCAGGGAAAGTCGCGACTTCCCTTCCACTACCGGGATAAGGGCAGCCTGGCGACCATCGGCCGGGCGGCCGCGGTGGCAGACTTCGGAAGATTGCATATCTCGGGTTACCTCGCCTGGCTGGCATGGCTGTTTGTGCACATTTTCTTTCTGATCGGCTTCCGCAACCGCATCCTGGTGCTGTTTCAGTGGGCGTGGTCGTACATCACCTATCAACGCGGAGTGCGGCTGATTACGGGTTCGCCGGAACTCTGCGCAGCGCCTGAAGAACAAGCCGAGCTGGCGAGAAGGGTTGGGGTAACGAAGGTCGGGTAGAACGAGATGACGCTATGAAACAAGGTGGCATTCTGCAACAACAGGTTTCGGTTGTGACTGGCGGTGGCCGCGGCATCGGAGCAGCGATTGCCAGCAAGCTGGCGGATTTCGGAGCGGACGTGGTGATTTGCGGACGGTCGTTGCAAACGCTCAAAGAGACTGCCGACCGCATCCGCGGGGCGGGTGGTAAGTGCGAGGCGGTTGAGTGCGATGTAACCGATATGCATTCCGTCGAGAAGCTGGCCGGCTGGGTGGAGAAGAAGTTCGGGCGAGTGGATATTCTGGTGAACAATGCCGGGGTGGGTGGCTTCGGAGGGCCACTGCACAGCTTGCCGCCTGATGTCTGGGACGGCATACTCAACACCAACCTGCGCGGCGCTTACTACTGCATTCGCGGCTTTGCTCCCGCCATGATCCGCGCGCGGCGTGGCGACATTGTTAACATCTCGTCCATTGCCGGCAAGAATGCTCTGCCTAATGGAGCCGCGTATGCCGCGTCGAAGTGGGGACTCAATGGGCTCAGCTACTCGGTGGCGGAGGAATTGCGCGGCTACAACATTCGGGTATCGGTCGTGTGCCCCGGATCGGTGCAGACGGAGTTAAGTCCTCATACCGGACGGGACACCAGCAAAATGCTGCAACCTGAAGACGTTGCGCATGCAGTGGCGATGATAGTAACCGAGCCGCAGCGCGCCTTCGCGAGCGAAGTGATTTTGCGGCCCACGCAGAAACCCTGATTCTAAAGCTGGTCCTTGGCTCCGGGCAGGGTGACAATCAAGGCAAAGCGGAGTGTCTTAGCCGCGAAAGAGGTCCTGCTCTCGCGCATGACCCCGGCTCAGAGTTTCAAGTAAAACTTCAGGGCTGGTGGGTTTGGGCAGCACTTCGAAAACATGGCCCCCGGCCCTCGCATTTTGCAACGCCTCCGTGGCGCTGGTGTCGCCCGAAATGAGGAGTACCCTGCAGTCAGGCAGGAACTTCCGAAGGCGAATGGCGGCATCAATCCCGTTTAGGCCGGGCAGCAGAATGTCTGAAATGAGAATATCGGGTGGTTCGAAGCGAGCCTTTGTGAGCGCATCTTCAGCGTTGTCAGCTCCCTTTACGTCGAAGCCATTGTGCTGGAGAACCAACAGGATGGTCTCGAGAACCACGGGGTCGTCGTCAACCACCAGGATTTTGCGCTTGTCCGTCATATAGTTGAGCCCCCGCGGCCCGATGCAGCGTCCATTGCCAGAGTACGGACATATGCGTGCTAATTCAACTCTGGACTATCACTTGATATCACTCGCAATAAGTGGATAATACGGGAATGCCAGTAAAACGAACCGCATTGCTAGTGCGCTGCACAAAAGAAGAGGCTATGGCCATCCGTTGGGCGGCCAAGCGGGAGCGGCGAACCATCAGCGCGTTTATTCTTAACGCGGTTGAGGGCCGGATCTCGTCCCATCGCAAGATTCTGGCCACCTTCCCGGGATTGGAACCCCGTCCTGGGGAAAAATCGGACGAGGCCACCGGTAATCAGGAACGAGGTCGCGAGCCGAGCCGTCGCGGCGGACAAAGGAACGCTTCCTGAGAACTTGTGATGTTCTAGTCACGGCTGCCCTTTACCCAGCTTCGTAGGCAGGGTGCCGCGCTACAGATTATCTGCGTCGCTCGCTGTTTTGAGATTTGCGTTTCTTGGTTCCGCGGCCGGCGCGCCGAATAAGAACTGCTCTGGTCTTTGCGAGGCGGTCCGCGGCAGCACTTTGCGGAAAGGTCTGAAACATGAACAAGACGCTCTCACCAACGGTTTCGCCACCTAAAGGCAATACATGGACCTCCGCAGGGCCCCGAAATTGACCCAAGTCCAAATAGAAGTTATGAATGATCTTGCCCTTCCCGCGGGCCAGTACTTCGCGGTAGGAACGGGAAAGCGAGTTGCGAAGCGCTTCCGGAACGGGGAGCTGTTTCAGCTCCAAGCCGATCACTGATTTTGCAGGCAATCCAAAAAGCCTCTGCGCCGCCGAGTTCCAAACCTGTACCCCCACCCTCTCCTGGACCAGCAGAAGCGGCCAGGGTGTCTTTTCCAGAGTCTCAACGTAGCGGGAATTACTTTCATCCAACTCCTTGGTCCTGACCTCCAGCTCCTCATTAGTGGTACCCAACTCTTCATTCAGGGCTTGAAGTTCCTCGTTGGAGGTTTCCAATTCTTCGTTGGTGGACTGCAGCTCTTCATTGGTAGCTTCCAATTCCTCGTTGGTAGATTGCAACTCCTCAGCAGTGGCTTCAAGTTCTTCATTGGTGGCGTGAAGCTTTTCGCTAGCGTCTTGTAATTCCGCAACGGTCTGCTGTAATCGGTGTCGCGCGGTGATGTCTTCGATGTAGATGAGCGTACCGACGCGACTCCGTTTGCCGTCAGAAATTGCTTTTACGGTAATGGCAAGCACACTGGCCTCGCCCTTTCCTTGAGGCAGTGTATGCTCGAAATGGAAAGGTTCGTTGTTGGCCTGACTGCCAGTGAGGTGTTCTGCTATTTCCGGAATTCGGTCAAGAACTTCGGTGCGCTGAATGCGCTTACCAACCAGCTCCGAGTCCTCCAGCTGCAACAAGCGTGCGACAGCATTGTTGCAGGTAGTCACGATCCCCGTGCTGTCCACAACGATCACACCTGGTTCTAGCGTCTCCAGGATGGCTTGACTGTAGGCTTGCAACAAACCGTCCATCTGATCGGGCTTGGGCAAGTGCTTCTCCTGGCGAGGAACGATTTCAATGGGAACTCGTTCCTCAGTGTTCCTGCACCGAAAGATACGCCACTTGGCGTGTAAGGGTTCAAATAAATTCGAGCGAGTCAATTGGGACTCTGACCGGCCGAGCATCAGAATTCCATCTGGCCGCAAACCGTAATGCAGCCGCCCCAAAATTCGGCTTTGAGATTCCAGATCGAAATAAATCAGAACATTGCGGCATAGAACAAGTTTAACCCGAGAGATAGGTGGATCGAGGGCGAGATTACTCCGGCCAAATACAACCATACGCCGGAGGTCCCGCACCACCCGGCGTATATTCTCTCCCAAAAAGTACTTGCGGAGGTACTCCGGAGGCAGGTTGCTACACTCTTTAGCCGTGTATTCAGCTCGACGAGCTAACTTCAGCGCCTCTTCATCTACATCGGTTGCATAGATCTTGATATCAAAATCCTTCACTGCTGGACCGAAGTGTTCGTGCAGCAGCATGGCCAGGGAGTACGGCTCCTGTCCGGTTGCGCAGCCCGGGATCCAGCAGCGAAACGAATCACCGTGGTGAAGCCCTGCGGTGACGGAAGGAATGATTTCATCGCCGAGAATCTTCCACGCCGGAGGATCGCGAAAGAAATCGGTGACGTTGATCAGGACAGTGTTCAGTAGTTCCGTGAGTTCGTTGTCATGCTGGCGAATGAAGGTGAGGTATTCGGAGTAGGAGGTGATCTTCAGGACAGCCATACGACGCTGGAAGCGGCGCTGTAGTGTGGAAAATTTATACCCGCGCAGATCAAAATTGCGCTCTTCCACCAGCTGATCGACCAGAGATCTGAGGCTGAGCTCAAGCATGTTTCCCTGGTGTTACGGCGCACAACTGGCACAAAAGCGGACCGATCTCCGAAAGCGTGAGGACGTAATCCACACAGCCGGTGGAAACGGCGGCCTGGGGCATGGTGCGATACTCGGCGGTGCTGGGTTTTTGGGAAATGGTGACGCCCCCGGCCTCTTTGATGGTCCGGATGCCTGCCGCGCCGTCGCTGTTAGAGCCGCTGAGTACTACCCCAATACACCGTTTCCCATAGGTTCCGGCAACGGACTCGAACAGCAAATCTATGGAAGGCCGGGAAAAGTGAACCACCTTGGACTGAGCGAGTTGAATGATGCCCTGCTCAACCAACAGGTGGCGATCGGGCGGCGCGAGGTACACGGTTCCGGGCAGGGCCTTTTCGCCGTGTTCCGCCTCTTTGATTGGCAGATGTGCGCGGCGAGAGAGCAGCTCGCCAAGCCGGCTCTTATGGTGCGGGTCCAGATGTTGCACCACCAGAATGGTGCATGGAAAATTCGCATCGAGAGGCTCCAGCAGCTGGGTGAGGGCATTTAGACCCCCGGCAGAGGCGCCGATTGCCACCACGTCGAAAGGGCCAAGCCCTCGAGCTGCGGACAACCCGGGAGTGGGAGCGGGGCGAACCTGGCCGGTGGCCCGCTTGCGAACCTTCGGCTTGGAGGCGCGCGCGCTCATGCTAGGAGAGAATACTACTTATGCCGCAACGGGATATTCCTGCTTTGAGAACTAATGCTTGAATGACGTTCTGCGGTCGCCGACGGGGGTTTGTAATTCACTAAATCGGGTGCTAGTATCCGATTGGTTTGGCAATCATGCGGGAGGTCAGAATGGCGGAAGATAACGGTGGTTTCATGTGGTTTCTGGCAGGATTAGGGTTGGGCGCGCTGGTCGGGGTGCTCTATGCTCCCCGCTCCGGCAGTGAGACCCGCGAAGTATTACGCGAAAAGGCAGAAGAAGGCCGGGAGTTCGTTAAGTCTCGCAGCCGGCAGGTCCGCGATCAGGCTGGCGACTGGGTGGAACGAGGCAAGGACGTGGTCGGCCAGCAACGTGAGACGTTCAAGTCCGCCTTTGAAGCCGGACGGCAGGCCTATCGCGAAGCCACCGCTGAAGGTAGCACCGGTAAGAGCAAAGGGTAATTGCTGCGGATTAGGTGTTAGCCGGCAGGAATGTAAAGTTTTACTTTAACTGTTGAAGTGCGCATCTCTTCGATGGATACCATTACCATTTTCACCGCAGTGACAGCTGCCGCCGTAGTGCTACAGGCGGGAGTGCTGGTCGGCATTCTGCTGGCGGTCCGCAAGACCAGTACTCGCATGGAATCCCTTGCCCAGGAACTTCGCACCAAGGCGCTTCCCACGCTTGAATCGGCGCAGGCGCTAATGGACGCCTCGCGAGGCAAGCTGGAGAATATTCTGGAGAATGTGGAGAGCACCACGTCAGTAGTGCGTGGTCAGGTCGAGCGGCTTGACTCCACGGTAACTAATATCATTGACCGTACTCGCCTGCAGGTGATCCGTGCCGATGAATTGGTGACCCGCACTATTGACAAGGTAGAAGAAGCTACTCAGTCAGTGGAACACACGGTCGTTTCACCGGTGAGGCAAATAAGCGGCCTGATGCAGGGAGTTTCCGTGGGGCTTGAAGCTTTCTTCCGTGGCCGTTCTCGACGCCGCCAGGCAGGGGATGGCATGGGTGTTCCCCAGGACGAGATGTTCATCTAGCCGCACTTTCTGTAACTCCGAGCGCGGCCAGGAATCCCTCCGATTTTCCCGGCGACGTAATCTCTTTTCCTGGCCCTACTGAGAACCGGCGGGAAAACTCAGCGTGGGCGGGTCTCGAAGCCGCACTGTTTCCAAAGCCTGTCCCAATCCCAGAGTCCGTAGTTAATATTCCCGGGGAGCGGAAATCCGAGCTGATGGGCCAGCATCATGACCTGGCCGCGATGATGGGCTTCGTGAGCAAACATGTAAGCGAGCATGGTTGGGCCGGCGGGCCATGACTGCGCCCAGCCGTCGCGACGGAATGTTTTGACGCGCGCCGGGGAGGCTGCCAAGGCATCTGCCAGCATTTCTGCACAGCGTTGCGCGCTTTGCGCGAATGCGGCTTTGAGCTGTTTCTGCGTTGAATGGGTGCGGTTGGCCTGAGCAGGAAGTTTCAGATGCGGCGCCGAAAGCCTCAACCACTTCCGCCGGATATTGTGGACGTGGGCGAAGATGGCAGCGATGGTGCGTCCCTTAGAACCGGAGAGCTTTGCCTGCCAGGCGCGGGGATCGAGATGCTCGAGGATGAGTTGGTTCATGCGCTCGTTGGCCGCCCAAATCTCGAGCAAAACTTCGCGGACATCCGCAGGCACAGCGACAGCGCTGGGGGCCATGAGACCTCCTGTTTCACGATTGCAGTACCGAAGGTTACTCCTAAACGATCCAGCCGCCACCGACCACAACGTCGCCATCGTAGAAGACGGCGGCCTGTCCGGGCGTGATGGCCCGCTGTGGCTGGTCAAAGGTGACCAGCGCCTCGCCGGGCGCAGCACTCTCGAGAGTAGCCGGGGCTGCCTCATGGCGGTGTCGGATTTTGACTTCGACGCGCAGCGGTGAGCTGAGCTGCTCGAAAGCGATCCAGTTCACGCGGTTGGCGCGCAAGGTGCGGGAGTAGAGCTGGTCTTCGCTGCCGACGATCACCTGCCGGCGGGTGCCATCGATCTCGAGCACGTAGAGCGGAGACCCGGTAGCTACGCCCAGTCCCTTGCGCTGACCGACTGTGAAGTTCTGAATGCCGCCATGCTCGCCGATTACCTCGCCAGTAGTAGTAACGAGCTCGCCGGAAGTATCCGGCAGAGCCTCTCCCTGCTCTGCCAGGTAAGCGTCCAGAAATTGCTTGTAGTCGCCGCCGGGAACAAAACAGATTTCCTGCGAATCGGGCTTGTCGGCGAGCATGAGGCCGTGCTCTCGTGCCAGCTCCCGAACTTCGGACTTGCGCAGTCCGCCCAGAGGGAACAGCGTGCGACTGAGCTGCTGCTGAGTGAGTCCGAAGAGGAAGTAGGTTTGATCCTTGCTTCGATCCACGGGACGCTTTAGGAGCCAGCGTCCGCCGGCGGAATCGAACTCCACCCGGGCATAGTGGCCTGTGGCCAGCCGGTCCGCGCCAATCTGGCGAGCCGTGATCAGCAACTGATCAAACTTGATGTGGTTGTTGCACAGGCTGCACGGAATGGGCGTGCGACCGCTAAGGTACTCGTCCACGAATGGGCGGACTACATCGTCTTCGAAGCGCTGCTCCTGGTTGACCACGTAATAAGGAATGCCGATGGTCTCAGCAACGCGGCGCGCGTCGTAAACGTCATCAAGCGAGCAGCAGCGCCCCTGGACGGCCTCGGGCATCCCCTCCTCGCCGGCGAGGCGGCGCTGGTTCCAGAGCTGCATGGTCAAGCCGACAACGTTGTGCCCCTCGGCGCGCAGCATGGCCGCGACGGTGGAAGAGTCCACACCGCCCGACATGGCCACGGCAATGGTGCGAGAGTCAGACATAAAAAACGGCTGTTAGCGCCTGGCCGAAGCTGCACATCGGCTCAAGCGAGCAGCGTCCTTGCTAATTACTATTGTAAACGGGAGACAGTTCACGCAGGCGGGTGACGGTCTGCGGGATCAGGTTTAGCGCGAAATCCACGTCCTCAGCCGTGTTCTGCTTGCCGAGGCTGAAGCGCAGGCTGGCACGAGCCTGGTCAGGACGCAAGCCCATCGCGGTAAGCACGTGCGAGGGCTCAATCGCCCCCGAGGAACAGGCGGCACCCGTGGAAACAGCCAGTCCCTTGAGATCAAGAGCGATCACCAAGGCTTCCCCTTCGATGCCATCAAAATGAAGGTTCGTAGTATTGGGCACGCGGGGAGCGGAACCGCCATTCACTTTGACAGCTTCGACGGATTCCGTAATTGTGCTCTCGAGCCGATCGCGCAGCGCTGCAATTTTGGCGACCGAACCATCACGCAAGCCTTGAGCGGCGACCTCAGCCGCCTTCCCCAACGCAACGATCGCAGGGACGTTCTCCGTGCCGGCACGGCGCGAACGCTCGTGACGTCCGCCATAAAGCTGTGGCTGGAGCTTTGTTCCCTTCCGCACGTACAGCGCGCCGATTCCCTGAGGCGCGTGCATTTTGTGGCCGGAGATGGAGAGCAGGTCGCAACCGATGCGCTTGACCTCGAGCTGCACCTTGCCCGCGGCCTGTACAGCGTCAGTGTGAAAAGCGACGGACGCTTCGCGCGCGATCGTGGCGATCTCTTCTACCGGCTGCAGCACACCACTCTCGTTGTTCGCCATCATGATGGAGATGAGGCGAGTGTTGGGACGCAGCGCGCGGCGGACGTCGCCAGGATCGACCAGGCCTCGAGAATCAACTGGAACGTAAGTGACTTCGCAGCCCATTTCTTCCAGCCGCTTTCCAGAATTGAGAACAGCGTGGTGCTCGATGGTTGACGTAATTACATGGTCGCCGGGACGGACTAGTCCGAAGATCGCCAGATTGTCGGCTTCGGTGCCGCCGCTAGTGAAGACGACTTCTGTGGTCTTGCAACCCAGCAGCGCGGCCACGGATTCGCGCGCGCGTTCAACCGCCGCCCGCGTTTCCTGTCCATGATGGTGGATGGAAGACGCGTTGCCGAAGTTCTCTCCGAAGTAGGGGCGCATGGCCTCAAAAACTTCCGGGAGAACCGGCGTGCTGGCGTTATTGTCAAGATAGACGCGGCGCATATCCTGCGGTCATTTTAGCGCGTTTGATGTCGCCCTTCCGGGGCTCAGATTTTCTTTGCGCACCTTCCCAGGGCTTACGCCCTGGGCTAAACGCTGTTCCGCCGCTCCGCGGCTGGACTCAGTTCATCGGGAATCCAGGCGCCCGCCTGGAGAAGCACTTGGTCAGCATGAAAATGAAATGGACCCGATTGCTGGGGACAGCCGGCGACGCGAGGGGCCAGCCTATCGCTTCTCTATCGGCACATACTTTTGCGGGTACGCGGGGCCGATATAGTCGGCGCGGGGACGAATCAGACGATTGTCGTCGAGCTGCTCGATGACGTGTGCCGCCCAGCCGCTTATCCGCGAGACGGCAAAAACTGGGGTGAACAGGTCAACCTCGATGCCCAATGAGTGATAAGTGGATGCTGAGTAGAAGTCAACATTGGCGTTGAGCTTCTTGTCGTTCTTCATGAACTCTTCAATGCGGCGGGAATAGTCAAACCATTTTCCGTCTCCACCGGAGGCGCCGAGCTCGCGCGACATCTTCCGCAGGTGGGTGGCGCGGGGGTCTTCGGTATGGTAAACGCGATGCCCGAAACCGGGAATCTTCTTCTTCTGCGCGAGTTGACCTCGAATGTATTCGACGGGATCAGCTCCGGCGTTACTGATGCTCTTCAGCACGGCGAAAACTGCCTCGTTGGCGCCACCGTGCAACGGCCCTTTCAATGCGCCAATGGCCGAAGTAATTGCCGAATGCATATCGGAAAGAGTGGCCGCGGTGACCCGCGCCGCGAAGGTAGATGCATTCAGCTCGTGGTCGGCGTGAAGAACCAGGGCAATATCTAACGCGCGTTCGGCAGTGGAGGAGGGCTTCTCTCCATTCAGCATTAAGAGAAAGTTGGCTGAGTGGGAGAGCGAGCGGTCGGGCTCGACCACTGGTCTGCCCTTACGTATGCGATCATAGGCGGCCACAATCATCGCGATCTGCGAGGTGAGGCGGATTGCCTTACGAATGTTCGCATCGTGATCGTTTTTCTTGTCGTCTGCGTCGTAAAACGAAAGTACCGAGACGGCGGAGCGCAGAACGTCCATCGGCAGAGCGGTCTTGGGCGCGGTTTTGAGCAAGTCGATGACCGCGGGATCAAGTCTTCTCTCTTCTGCGAGCCGAGATTGCAAGTCGCGCAGCTGTGCCTCGGTGGGCAGGGCGCCAAACCAGAGTAGGTGACAGGTCTCTTCAAAAGTAGAGTGATCGGCCAGATCGTGAATATCAATGCCGCGGTATGCCAACACACCACGGTCCCCGTCAATGAAGCAAATGCTGGAGGTAGTCGCAACAACACCTTCCAGCCCCTTGGGGGCATGGCTAGCGGTGAGACTGGACATAGCTTCCTCTCATAGACTCAGAAGGGGGAGCGCGCTAGGCGCTGCGAATGAGGCGCGCAACTTATTGTTATACAGCAATCTTTCGCAAGATTCCAACCCGTAGCCGCACTAGACATCACAAAATGCATAAGCGTTATGCCCGATTTGCGCACACTTTCCTTTATTGAACCCGAACGTCGCGTTCTAGGGAGTATTACTTAAGATGTGGCGCGATGGAGGAACAGGTTGGCTGTGGAATTTTGTCGGAAATAGTTTCTACCCGCCGCTGCCGCGTTGAAGGTAGGCGGATAGGTCGTGTTCAAACTCCACATAGTGGTCACTCGTGACTGCAAATAAGGCCGCCTCGGGGCTCTCGCCTTCCCCGATACGTGTTAGAAGCCGCTGCAGACCTCCCATGCCATATTTGCTGCGCAAGTACTGGACTGCAACCAGGGATTCCGCATAGGCCACTGCAGCTACAGGCGCGGGGAACCTGACGAAACTTCCCTCCAAGAGGCGGAATGGCGCTTCCTTAGACTCACCAAACAATCGCGCCAGGGCCATATTGTCACTTGGCGACAGCGTCCTTGCTTGCATCAACTGGGCCAGACCTTCATTGAGCCAGGTGGGGCAGCGACCGGCACTCATCAATCGGACAAAAGAATGGGTGAGCTCGTGCTTGAGCACACTCTGCAATTCGGGGCTAACAGTTGTAATGCCGCCGAGCGGAATGCGAAGGGTGCCGTCATTCAGAGCACCTACCCACGACGGCGCTCGCGTGATGTCAAAAAACTGCTCCGAGGTATATAAGATGACTGAAATATTTTCGGTTGGATTGTAATGAAGGTCGCGGGCCAGGTCACGATATTGCTCTTCCAGGGTGCCCAGGAGATCGCGCTGTAACGTGAGTGAAGTGGCACGGCCCTCATAGCGAAGGGTGAAGTGCCAGCTGTCACTTTGGTTGAAATTACCCTCCACATCCAGTTGGTGTTGCGCCCTTTCCATCAACTCCTGAACCACTTCCACGCGCTCGAACTGCAACGAACGCTTTAGGGCGGCAATCGCCTGCTGTTTCTGGTCGGTGTTGTAATAGAGCTGGCCGAGGGTTGCAAATGTCCACCCTTCCGGCAGCACCTTCACTAATTTCTCTGCGGAAGGAATAGCTTCGGCATAACGGTTGGATTGCGCACAGGCGATGATGTGCCATTCCAAAAGGGTGGGTAGATCTGGCTTAAAGCTGAGCGCACGCTCAAAGCGTTTTCGCGCATCGTCGGCGTCGCCGTGTTGCAGTTGGAATCGGCCTGCTTCGAAATTGGCCCACATGGATTGCTGCGCATTTCCTTCATGCTCTACTGCTGCGAGGCCAGCCTCGTCCACACGGTCGGCGATCAGAATGCGGTAGCGCAGTTCGGCCAGGTGTTTTTCCTCGGCCGCAGAGACTTCCGGGGACGGCAGCCTGAGCTTCTCGGGTCGAATCTGTCGCTTCTCTACCGGATTGTCTTCGGCAGAGGCGCCACTGTCCGGTGTTGCAATGATTGTAGAAACTTGTTTGCTGGAGCCGATCGAAATTCCCAGGCCACCGCTGTGCTCGACCCGCTGTACCGAAGTTTGTGGGATGGTGTACCTAGTGCTTCCAATGAAGTATTCGATCTTGCCGTCCTTCTCGGTGGCCTTGTCTATCTGGATAGAAGTGCCATTTTTGAAATAAATAGTGTCTGCGCAGGCAATGCATGTGAGGCTGAGAACAAGGCCAATAGAGAAGAACCAACGGGAATGCACAGCAGGACAGCGAACAGCTAATCTCATATTCAGCTACTCGGTCTGGCAAGCTTATCAAGCAGGCGGCGCTTGTCAATCAGAATATTGCCATCGTTCTGAACTCAGAACAACAAGCGCAAGAACTGTGCAAACGCTTGCAGCTTTAGGAAGGCCAGATGGAGAGGGCTGTCCGGCTGAGGATCTGCTGCTTGGCCTGTTCAGAAAGCGGCAGGCCGCGGAATTCATCGAGGTTCTTCTTGATATCGGGAACGCCGGGCCCGGGCCAGTCGGTGCCAAACAGAGTTTTGTCCGCGATCTCTTCCAGGCGCGGAAAATACTTCAGCAGCGCCTTGGGCGGGATGCCGCTGATGTCCAGGTAAACGTTGGGATGGCGGCGCACCAGGAAGAACGCAGTATCCATCCATAGCGGCCGGCCGCCGTGCGCCAGCAGGATCTTCAACCGGGGAAAGTCCACCGCTACATCGTCAATGTGTATTGGGTCGCCGTACTTGTTGCGGGCGCCGGGAAAAACCGACGTACCGGTGTGGAACATGACTGGAATGCCGTTGGCTTCGGCGGCACGATAGATGATTTCCAGTTCCTTGACGCCGTGCTGATAGTCGTTGGGAAAAAGCAGCTGGTGCGGCGGATGAATTTTAATCAGGCGAATGCCCAGCCGGACAATCTGCTCCACGTCCGCGAGAACATTGTTGGTATGCCGCGGATGCAGGCTGCCGCAGGGGATGAGGCGCCTGGGATTCTCCTTAACGTAGTTGGCAACGAATGTGTTGACCTCGGAGGTGAAGCCGATGACCTCCGGTGCCACATAATTAATGAGCACGGCGCGATCGATGCCGCACTGGTCCAGATATTTGAGGAATGCCTTGGGCGAACGGCAGTATTCGACTATCTGGTCGAAGTTCCGCCGCTTGTTTTGCATGAGCGCCAGCGCGGCCGGCTTAAACATCTCGACCGGCTGGATGTGAATGTGGCAGTCGGTGATCAAAGAGCAGTTCTCATTGCCGCGAGCAGCGTGCGCTTGGTGAAGACGCGAATCATCTCGCGACGATATTCAGGCGTCAGCGCTGATGTGGTCAGCGGCTTGGCGGTGCGCGCTGCCAGGTCGCCAACATGCATGGCAAGCTCTTCATCGAGCGTCTTGCCCTCAAGCGCCTCACGCGCGCCCTTGACCAGCACCGGCGCCGGGTTCACAGCAGTAATCGCAACCCGCGCGTCTTCAATGTGCCCGTTACCGCGCAGTGCCACCGCCACACCCGCCAAAGGATAATCGATGGAGCCGCGAATTCGCAGCTTTCGATAAGCGCCGTGATAGTCGGCCGTGGACTGCGGGAGGAAAACTCGCGTTAGCAGTTCGCTTTTCTCGAGTTTGCGATAGTTATCGCCAATGCCGGTGTAGAAATCAGAGAGCGGCAGGCGCCGCTTCCCCCCTGGGCTGGCAATTTCAATTTCCGCATCAAGGCAGAGCAAGGCCGGCGGTGTGTCGCCGGAAAAGGCCGCCCAGCAGTCATCTCCACCGGGGGCGACGTGGCAGAGGTCACCGTCTTTTTTGATACAGAAGCCGCAGCCCTTGCGCCAGGTGAGCGACTGGTTATACCAGAGACAGCGAGTGTCCAGGCAAATATTGCCGCCGATCGTGCCCATGTTGCGCAGGATAGGCGAGGCGACTGTGGCCGCAGCCTGGGTTAGCACTGGGTAATGCTGTCGCAAAAATGCGGAGCGTTCGATCTCGGTGAGCGTAGTAAGCGCGCCGATTTCTACTCCGTTGCCGTTAGAGCGAATTCCACGTAGCTCGGCGAGACCGCGCAGATCAAGCACATACTGAGGCTCGAAAAGCTTTTGGCGCAGAGAAGGAATGAGGTCGGTGCCGCCGGCCAGTACTTGTATGTTGGGCGCATGCTCCGCCAAGTAATCGATAGCTTCGGCAATCGAGCGCGGCCGCAGCAACTTGAATGCTGGGAGGCTCAATCATCGCCTCCGGCTTGCAGTGATTGGGTTGCGCGCGCCGGATCCAGCGCATGCCGTAGCGGGCCTTTTCCGCGGAACCACAGCGAGCCGCCGTGCTCGCGAAGCCGCGCAGGAGCAGTTGGATCAACTCCTTCGGTCAGGTTGAGCTTTTTCGCATTGTTCTGCTCGCGCAGCGCGGCGAGCACCCGCTCGGGCGTGAATGGGGCTTCGCGCAGGCGGACGCCAACCGCGTCATAGATCGCGTTCGCGATGGCAGGAATGGTGGCCGCCAGCGAGCCTTCGCTGCATTCTTTGGCGCCGAAGGGACCTTCCGGGTCGATGCTCTCGACGATGAAGCATTCCACCTCGGGCGATTCGATGGAAGACGGGCTGCGATACTCCAGCAGGCCGGGATTCATGAGCATGCCATCTTTCCAGATCATTTCTTCTTCGAGGGCCTGGCCGAGGCCCATCCATACCGAGCCGATCACCTGGCCTTCGACAGACACTGGGTTCAACGCGCGACCGCAATCGTGTGCGGCCCAGACTTTGTGCACCGTGAC